>CAYTAM010000169.1:0-3977 GCA_964435685.1 uncultured Methylophaga sp.
ATTATGGGTATAGTATTGGTTTTTTCATTATGTAGCGTTTATAAAATATGAAAGTGATCCATGGGATTTGGACTCCTTATCCAAAAGACAGTTTTATTCAAAAAGGTCAGTTTACTATTTGGGTGGAGACTGACGAGCTTAGATCGAAGAAAAATAACAACCAGCATCCTCAACAATTAACTGAAAAAGCATGCTTAGATTTTCTAAAATCCACCTTCGCATATGACTTAAACCCTTATGATCCCAAGCCGGAATTTCAGCATGTCTATTTACCTACCATAGCTGATAAACCCGTAGCTGATCCAGAACTTGTAATAACTGAAGTTACTGAAGACGTTGCCCTGCAAGACTGGCTAGTGTACGCATGCCCTTTAACCACACCTCTAAAAACAATAGCTGACATTTATTTCTTAAGTCACTATCAATATGAAGATATTCGCATCAGCCGTGATTTTTTGTTTTGGTATTATTTCAGCCAATCACTAAAACAGTTCATAGCAAAAGACCAATATATCCCTATAGTTTTAGCCGAAAAAGTGAACACCAAGACCAAGCTTTACCGCTGCTGGAAAATCATTTCCCCGGCGTATGAAAGCCTGATAGAACAATCTGTTAAATCTATGCCTTTAGCCTGTTCACAGACTTATCAAGCTGAATCCTTATTGCGCCATTTTGCCGAAGTAACCATCAATCAAATCATAGCATCTAGCCTGCATAAATTACCGCAAGTTTTCACCAAAAAACTGCAATACGATTTTTTAGAAACCATTCTGTTAGCGCAGCAAACAGGCAAGCCTATAACAACTGCTACCAAGGTACCTGAACAATTTCAACAGTGGCACCAATGGCAACAGAAGTTGTTACAGTCCCAGCAGAAAAGTGCGTTGCAATTAGGGTTTCAATTATATGAAGCGGATGCTGAGCAAGTAGATAATTGGCGACTAAGTTTTTTATTATGCTCACATAAAGACCCGTCATTTAAACTAGATTTAGCAGACTATTGGCTTGAAGGTGATAGCTATCAACAACTCATTATTCAACAGTTTGGCGATACCATTGAACAGCAGGTGTTAGTCAACTTAGCCCATGCTGCCAGAATTTACCCCAAACTTTGGCAAGGGATGGAAACAGCAGAGCCTTCAAATCTAATGCTTAGCCTAGATGATGCCTTCGGTTTTTTACAAGAGTCAGCCTGGATCCTTGAGGATGCAGGCTTTAGAGTGGTTATCCCTGCACGATTAACACCCAAAGGCCGACAACGTGCAAAAATGCGCTTGCGTAGCAGTGATAACAAAAAAGGCAGTACCACTACATCAGCAGCATCCTATTTGTCCTTTGATTCCTTAACCGATTACCACTATGAGTTTTCCATGGGGGATGAAACAGTTTCGCCTGAAGAATGGCAACAGCTTGTCGACATGAAAACGCCATTAGTTAATTTCCGTGGTCAGTGGATGCAATTAGACCGTGAAAAAATGCAGGAAATGTTGACCTTCTGGCAACAACAAAAAGATAATCCTGATGCGCTATCAGTACAGCAATTATTAAAAAAATTAGCTGAAGAAGGCGATAGTTTAGAGCTTGATAATAATGATAACCTGGCAGAAATGATGACCAAGCTGAACGATAGCAGCCAGTTCTCATTGATAGAGAACCCCACACGACTAAAAGCGCAGTTACGTGACTATCAAAAACGCGGCGTATCCTGGTTAAGATATCTAGAAACCTTGGGGTTAAACGGTTGTTTAGCAGATGATATGGGTTTAGGAAAAACCATGCAAGTCATTGCAGCGCTCATTTTAGAAAAGCAAGAAAATCAAACCGCCCCCACATTATTAATAGCGCCAACATCTGTGATTGGTAACTGGGAAAAAGAAATCCAAACGTTTGCACCTCATTTAAAAACGTTTATCCATCATGGCAGTCAGCGAGAAAAAGACAGCAAACAATTTTCTAAACTTTGCGCAGAGCAGGATATGTTAATCACTTCTTATACCTTGGCTCGTAAAGATAATGCTTTATTAACATCCATTGATTGGCACCGTGTAGTCTTGGATGAAGCACAAAATATTAAGAATCCAAAATCAGCACAAACCAAAGCCATTCTAAAACTAAAATCGAATCATCGGCTTGCTTTGACAGGTACGCCTGTAGAAAACAGATTGATGGACTTATGGTCAATTTTTAATTTCTTAAATCCAGATTATTTAGGCAAACAAACCCAGTTTAGAAAAAACTATGAACTCCCGATACAGCGTGATAACGACCGAATAAAATCAACCATTTTAAAACAATTGATTCAGCCCTTTATATTACGACGATTAAAAACCGATAAAAATATCATTAAAGATTTGCCAGATAAAATTGAGAGCAAACAATATTGCAACCTCAGCAAAGAGCAAGCGTCCCTGTATCAGGCTGTGGTTAAAGATGTAGAGCAACAGTTAGAAGAAAAACAAGGCATTGAACGACAAGGTATGATGCTATCCACCTTAATGAAACTTAAACAAATCTGTAACCATCCCATGCAGTTCTTACAAGACGGCAGCGCCTTTACTAGCGAGCGCTCCCATAAACTGGAACGGTTAAGCGATATGTTAGCGGAGGCTATTGAAGAGGGTGACAGTGTATTGATATTCACCCAATTTACAGAAATTGGCGAGCAATTGGTACAGTATTTAAATAAAGAAAAACATTACCCGACTCATTATATACATGGTGGCGTGAGTAGAAAAAAGCGTGATCAAATGATAGAAGATTTTCAAGACCCGGACAGTCCACCGTCAATTTTTGTGCTATCGCTTAAAGCAGGCGGTGTAGGTATCACCTTAACCCGTGCTAATCATGTCTTCCACTTTGACCGCTGGTGGAATCCTGCGGTAGAAAACCAGGCGACAGACAGAGCGTTCCGTATCGGTCAGAAAAAGAATGTATTTGTACATAAATTTATTACCTTAGGCACCTTGGAAGAACGTATCGACCAAATGATAGCAGACAAACAAAAAATGGCAGATAACATTGTAGGCAATGATGAAAGCTGGTTAACTAAATTAGACAATCAGGCCTTTAAAGAACTCATTGCATTAAATAAAAATAGCATTATGGAGGCTTAACAATGACTACCATGACTAAAACCTGGTGGGGACAACGCTTACTTGATGCCTTAGAGGACTTTACTGATAGTGGTCGATTAGCTAGAGGACGCTCCTATGCCAGCGAGCATCGGATTAAACAATGGCTGATAAAAAAAGGTGTTGTACAAGCGAAAATCAGAGGTAATAAAAACCCTTATTTTGGTGTTTATACCGAGCCTACCTATAAAACTGAAGTCAAAATGGTTCACCTGTCCGAATCACAATGGAAAAAAATCATTGCCAAGCTAACTCAACGTGCTAGTTTTATCGCTAAACTGTTAGTTGACGAAATTCCGGAAAATATTGAAGATGTCTTTGCAGAGTTTAACAGCCACTTTTTGCCCAACAGCTATAAAGACTTTAAGGTCTCATGTAACTGCCCTGATTATGCAGTGCCTTGTAAACATATTGCCGGAGTTTGTTATCGACTAGCCAGTGTTCTAGACCATAATCCTTTGCTATTATTTGAATTGCGAGGGCTTTCACCCGAAAAGTTACATCAACAATTAATCAAATCTCCATTAGGTAAAATTCTAGCTGAAGCTCAAACATCAGCAACACGTGAGTTAGTTCCAGTAAAAAGTTTTTATACCCAAGCTGAATTTACAAAAATACCAGACAAAATTTCTTTAAAACAATTTTGGCAGGGCGAAGTCCCGTTGCCCAAAGAATTACCACCCCACCAACAAGCAAGCATTCCAGCGGTATTAGTTAAAAAAGGCGGAGATTATCCTGCTTTTTGGCATAAACAAAGCTCTTTTATCGCTACAATGGAAGATTTTTATTTAAGGATGCGAAAAAATAATCAAAAACAGATATAGACCCATAATCATTCAATTTGCA
>CAYTAM010000170.1:0-3973 GCA_964435685.1 uncultured Methylophaga sp.
TGTTTTATGCGTTTCATAAACTGTGCTTAGGTTTTTAGAGGTGCCCATATGTTTATCTTTGTCTTTATTGAGCAGGAAAAGCAACAATGGCAACATCAGTAAAACCCCTGCAACGATTAACACAATAGGGTAATGTTCGAACTGAATACGTCATCAACTCATATCTCACGCTTAAAATACCCAGTTTATGTGTTAAAAAACTTGGCAATAGCGCGCTATTACCTGCGTTTTTCGCCCAGACTTAATCAGAGACTCATCAAAGACAGTATTAAACAAAGATTTTAGCTAATTCATTATTGCCTATGTTGCCAAGTAGGTCGTTGTGTAATGTCAATAATATTATGGTTGATTAACCATTTTTTAGCATCTTCAGCATCATTCTCAAACCAGGCTTTAGCGCTGCCTAGCCGAAAGGTATAACCCCAGCTGTCCATATCGATCATCATGCGCTCTTTCCCGATGTCTGGCAGATGTTCGGCTAATAATATCTGTAAATAACAAACGCCATTTTCTTCGTCATAATCACCTTCGGCATCGGTATCAAGTTTGGCGCGTCTTTTTGGAACCATGCAGATGTAGTGCCCTGATTCGTGTAGGGCAGAATGAACGGGTGTGTCATGACGTAGATAAAGTTTATTGCCAATTAAGCCGGCTTCGCGTTCACCAAAAAAACTGCCTAGAATGGTTTCATCATCAGTTACATGCTCAATTTCAATTCCGTAAGGCTTTAGTAATATACTAAGTTGTTTTTGGCGTTGCGAGTTACAGTTTAATACATTAGTGGGATCGTCAGACACGGCGCGTATTGCCAATAATATGATTGGTCACCATGCCGGCTAGTGTTAGACCAAAAATAGAGGGCATATAGCTCATGGTACCATTTACCGCACGGGGACGACCGCGACTTACTTGTTCAGGCGGTAGTGCTGGTAGTGGCGATTCGATTGAGTATACTGTTTGAATACCTTTGCCAACACCTAGTTTACGCAGATGTTGGCGTAGTTGCTTGGCTAGTTTGCACATTGATGTATCCATAATATCGCCAGTGCGGATCAATGACGGATCGAGCTTGCCACCTGCACCCATGCTAGCAAAAATAGGCATTTTATTGCGCCAGGCTGTTGCTATTAAGATGACTTTACTGCTCATGCTATCAATGGCATCGACTACCACATCAAATTCTTGGGATAACACGTCAGGGATAGAAGTGGGCGTTAGAAATTCAGTAACAATGGTGACAATACAGTCTGGATTTATATCTTTAATACGCTGCGTCATTACCTCAACTTTGAGCTGACCAACGGTTGAATTAAGCGCTATTAGTTGTCGATTTATATTTGATGCTGAAACGACATCATGATCGATTAAGGTAAGCCGGCCTACGCCCATTCTAGCCAGTGCTTCAGCGGTGAAAGAGCCAACGCCGCCCATGCCGGCAATAAGTACGTGGCTGGCTTGTAGGCGCTCGATGCCTTGATCGCCAATTAATATATGGGTACGTTCGAACAGTGGATTAGAATTTGTCATGATGATATTTTAACCTAAACAGGTTTTGAATAAAGCCATTATTATTAGATCCCGGCTAAAAGCTACCGGGATGACGGGCAACGCTACTCTTGCTTTGAAGCGCAGGGGGGGGGCACACATGGTTGACGCAGGATCGGTTTCTAATCGGCGAGGATCTATCCCCCAACGATAAAGTCCATTTCTATAGTCGCTAGATTCCAGCTAAAAAGTCTACTGGAATGACGGGGGAGATTTTAACCCCCCCTCATTTTTGTGGTTTAAATACATTAATAGCTTGTTTTAATTGATCTATTGACGCAGATTGTTTGCCATAATGTAAATTAATATAGAGCCGTGTAATCAAATCTATTTCAGCTACATTGTTTGGATAATGCTGTTTAACTCGGTTAGCAAAGTCGAGCGGCCCTTCGCTAATATCACGCTTAAGCGTTACTTTTTTACAGAATTTTTGATAAAGATGTACTACGGGATCAAGCCATTTATGCTGATAAAATATAAATAAGCTAATAAATAATAATACTGTACTGATCGAAATAATCAGCCAGATCACCATTTGTTGCCAATTAGGGCTAGTCATGCCCAATTTAGCTAAAAATTCTTTTTGTAGTTTTGGGCCGTAAGCTAAGATCCACTGGTTCCATTTATTATCAATTGCATCTAAATTATTGCGTAATTTTTGCCATAATTCAGCCAGTTGTTGGCTCTGAGCAATGAGTAAAGGTGATCGCATTGTTAATGGCATCAAAGTGTTCATGCCTTGTTCAATTCTCTCTGATGACACAGCGGCAGTAGGGTCAATACGGATCCAGCCTTCACCTTGGATCCATACTTCGGTCCAAGCATGTGCATCACGTTGCCGAACAACTAAAAAGTCATCAACAGGGTTGATTTCGCCGCCTTGATAACCAGTAACAACACGGGTGGGCACACCGGCAGCGCGCATTAAGATGGTGAAACTAGCCGCATAATGTTCACAAAAACCTTGCTGGCTTTCAAATAAAAATTGATCAATAGTGTCGCCTACCAATATGGGTGGGCTAAGCGTGTAATAAAATTGTTGTTGGTTAAAGTGGTTTAAAGCGAGCCGTATGAGTTGGTGTGGATCATCAGTTTGTTGTCGCCATTGTTGTGCAAGTTGTCGTGTTCTAGGATGATAATTATTAGGTAATTGGAGTGCTAAGCCAATAAGCTCATCATCGCCAGCGTTTAGTGTGTATTGGGTTTGTGAACTGAGTTGGAATTGCGTGCGTTGTTTAATGTTATCTTTACTATGCAATTGACCATCTTGGGTAAAGTAAGACTCCTTATCCGTAGGCAGTTGATTAGGAAAGTCGAGAGCAAACAACCATTTATTATTATGTGCCTCAAGCGTGGTGGTGTAATGATATATCGGTCCCGAAGTTACAATATCAGCTTGGCGTGCTAGCTGTTGCTCTTCGTCAAGCTCTGTCCATGTTGTACCATCGGTTTGCCACAGCACGGGGCCACGCCAATATAATGCAGACTGCTCGGGAAGTTCACCTTCAAACTGCACCCTAAAAGCAACTTCATCAGATTGAATAAGCTGGCTTATTTTCCCCAAGGTCATGGTGTTGTCTATACCTGTTGTAGCATTATAAGCATCATCAGGTAAGCCCCATAAGGGCCCTGCAATACGTGGGAAAAACACGAACAATATTAACATTAAAGGAATCGCTTGCAGCAACATTTTACCCGCTAATTTGGATTTTAATTTAGTGCTAATGGATTGCTGGGGATCGTTTAAACTAATCAGGCAGCCAGTCATAATAGTAACCACAATGAACATTAATGCGGCGGTGGCGATGCTTTGTGAATAGAAAAAGTTGGTGACGACCAGAAAATAACCTAAAAAACTACTAAGATAATAATCACGGTTGGAGCGTATTTCTGTGACTTTAATGCCCAACATCACGGTGAGTAGGGCTACGCCGGCATCACGACCAATCAGGTTGCCATAGTGAAATAACAGTAAGGTAACGGCAAGCGTGGCAATGCTAAGTTGCAGCAAGCGTTGTTTTTTATAGTGTTTTGATGGCAATGGCCACGCGTACCAGATATTCATACAGCGCCAGCCAATCATCGCTAGGAAAATGATCGCCACCCAGATGGGTTGATAATAGAAATGGGGTAGGGCACCCAGTGTTAACCCTAGCATCAGCCACAGCAAAGACGTATTGGATGGTGCCTTATTCATATAATGCCAATGCGGTTAAACAGCGGTGACGATGCGCTTCCCCGTGACCAAAGGCGAGGGTGTTATTTGGCAAATTCAGACCATAGGACATGCCGGATGATTCCGCTTGTAACACCCATTTACAGAGTTGAGATAAACGGGCTTCAGTATCGTTTATTTGTGACACATCTTGCCAGTTAAGCATCAATCTACCACCTTGCAGATGGCTAAATTGTTTGGTGCGTAATACAT
>CAYTAM010000171.1:0-3968 GCA_964435685.1 uncultured Methylophaga sp.
GACGAAACGAAGTAACCGCCAAGGCAAATATAGCTTGCGTCAAAAGAGGCTCCCTAAAGATCACCTTCATTCCATAGCGTAAATTGTGCATCTTTCTGCTCGGCCAAGTGCCGTGTAATATCATCCGCATTCATCGGCACACAAAAATAATATCCCTGTCCAAAATGACAACCTAACATTGTTAGAATATGTTGTTGTTCAGCGGTTTCTATACCCTCAGCAACAACCTGTAATTTAAAGTTATTTGCCAATGCCAGAATAGAACGAACCACGGCATAATCAGAATCACCTTTACCTAAACTGCTAATAAAAGTACGGTCTATTTTTAAGGTGTTTACCGGTAGCTGATGTAAATAGTTTAAACTTGAGTAACCCGTACCAAAATCATCAATACTTAATGAAACCCCCATGTTTTTAAGTTCTAGCATGGTGGCAATAGCTGCCTCAACGTCACCTAAGACTACTGTTTCTGTTAATTCAAGTTCTATTTTATTATGACTTACCCCTGTTTCATCTAATATCATTGCAACTTGATCCACAAAGTCATCTTGCCAAAACTGTCGCGCTGAAACATTAATAGATAGATTAATTAACTCCGACTGCGTATTCTCCCACTCTTTCATTTGCTTACACGCCGTTGCCATCACCCAGCGACCTAACTCTAAAATAATACCGGTTTCTTCTGCTAATGGAATAAACTCCATTGGGGAAACCAAACCTAGCTCTGGATGCTGCCAACGAACTAACGCTTCTACTCCCGTAATACGATTGGTAATTAAATTAATTTTTGGTTGATAGAACACAACAAATTGTTGTTGTTCAATAGCCTGCCTTAATGCCTTTTCTAAGGTCAATCTACGCATGATCTTTTCATTAATTTGTGCGGTATAGAACTGACTGTTATTGCGCCCCTGTTCTTTGGCTAAATACATTGCTGAATCGGCTTGTTGGATTAAATCATCTGATATAATGGCATCATCGGGATAAATACTGATACCAATACTACCGGTAATTAGCAGCTCATTTTCTGAAACATTATAAGGCGTTTTAATCTTATTTAATAACTTGGTTGCTATTGATTTAACATAACTTAACTCACTCACACCTGACAATATAACAACAAACTCGTCACCACCGAAACGGGCAACAGTATCTTCTTTACGTAAAACAGATTGTAGCCGCACTGCCAATACCTGTAATAACTCATCGCCAACCTGATGACCTAATGAATCATTAATATATTTAAAATGATCAATATCAATGAACAATACTGCCATTTTTTCAGATTGTCGTTTCGCATGTTTGATGGCTTGCTGTAAACGATCATTTAATAGGTTTCTGTTTGGCAAACTAGTCAATTCATCATGTGTCGCCATAAAAGCAATGCGCTGATGACTGGCTTTACGTTCAGTAATATCTTCACTTACTGCAATATAATGGGTGATTTCGCCTATATCATCGAGTAAAGGTGTCACTGTTTGGTTCACTATCATCGTACTGCCATCTTTTCGACGATAGGTAAGTTCCCCATTCCACACCTCACCTGATCGAACCTGTTGCCACAGATCATTAGCAGAATTATCTATCTCAAAAGTTGTGGGTCTTTTACCTATAACATCTTCTGCTCGAAACAGTGTCTGTTTAACAAAGGCATCATTCACCCATTCAATATTGCCCTTTGAATCAATAATCATGATTGCATTAGCTGTTTTTTCAACCGCCGCACGATGAAGTTTCATTAAGTTTTGATCTTCAACCATTTTACAAAGAAGACGTAGGCTTTCAGAAAAATTAGTTAAGACTAACTGTAGATCTTCAATGAATATATCTTTTTCATATGCATGAAAGCCAAGCACTGCCTGTGTATCACCCCCAATATAGAAAGGCAAAAATAAACTATCATTGATTGCATCATTGTGTAATCGTTGCTGCCATTCTAGGGGTAAACCAATATCTTTGGTCACTCTAATGGCTCTATGCTGTTGTACACATTTCATCACTGGACCACTTTCATCATGTAAACCTGACCATGTTGTTGACCCATTTTCAAATAAAAATTCTGCCACTTCACCAGCATGGCTTAAAATTTGAGTTTGCTTATCAACACACACTTTAACCCATACTGATGAAATATCTAATATGTACACCAGCTCTGTTGTTATAAATTCAAGTAAACTTGCAATTGTTATCTTAGACGCAAGTACTTTTTGCTCTGCTGTTCGAATAAGCTTATTAACATCACGCATAATACGATTAGTATGGATATTTTCAATGGTGCCATAAATGCTCTGCTCCATGCCTTGCTCATCCTTATTAATATGTAATGAAAACTGCACCCAAATATAGCGCTCATCACTGCACCTTAATCTAAGATCACCTTCCCATGCATCTTGTTCTCCAGAAAACAATAATTCAAGTACATGATTGATGTATTCACTATCAATCGGCGATAAAAAATCACCTACGGGTTGGAACAGTGATTCTTCTAATAAAAAACCAGATAATGTTTGCCATACTGGGCTCAAAAACTGCCAGGTCTTATCTTCACTAATTTGAATAACAACTTCATTGATATTGGTAACCACTTGCCGGTAGCGTTGCTCAGATTCTAACAGCTGTAGTGTATCTATGGTTAAGGTAGCATGCATTGTTCGCAGCGCCTGATCCAGTTGCTCAATTTCTGCTACTCCCCCAATACTATCAAATGGAGGAGCATGCCCAGCAGTATAAGCGCGTGATCGCTCAATCATTGCCAATAAAGGTTTGATGACTATTTTTCGCAATGCCACACTGATAAGCAGGCCTAACATAACGATTATAAAAAAAGTAAATACTATCGCTTTTACCAATTTGTTCTGCAGTGGTTTTAAAATTTCTGCTGTGGGTACTAGACGAAAATACTGCCATCCAATAGTTTTTATTTGGTTGGCAATAACATGATACTCCACCCCGCTCACTATAACGGCTGGTAATATTGGTGAGTTGACATCAATCTCTTGTGAAAACAATGCCGTTAATGGGTGTTGCGTTTCATCTAGACGAAACAGCGCCGTGTCATATTGTAATTGTTGTTGCCAAGCGCCTGCTAAAACAAACTGCCCTTCTTTATCCAACAAAAAATGCTGCTCGCCTTCATATTCATCACTTTGTGAGTATAACAATGAAAATAGCGTGTCCAAACTAACATCAATACCCAGTGTTGCTAGCCACTCATCGTTAATATCTAAAGGTAACAGTGCACTCAAGCTCCATGTTTTTGCAACAGGGTCAAATAAGGCCAGTGTCCATGTTAGGGTGCGCTGTGGGTTATTGGCAGGTGATGATAATGCCTTCCATGGCGTCGTAGTATAATCTTTATCTACTACTATCGAATAACTAAAATTAGGAATGCGGCGCTCATGACCCAGCATCCAAATATTATTAAAAACACGATTGGATGTTGCCGAAGCACCAAAAGCATCAACAATATCACCTGCCGAAATATAAAACTGTTTTAACTGCGGTGTTAGTTGAATATCTGCAGGCAATAATAACGCTTGCTGTTGGTTGATCTGAAAACCATCACCATTACTTCGCTGTATACCATGATCTGGTTTAGCTGCTATTAATTCATTTTTTAATAGTTGAGACAATCTCTGTAAGCTAGGTTCTACTTGCATCAAAGCATTTTCATAATTATCTATTGTTGCTGCAGTTTGCTTGCGTAACTCTTGCAGTTCAGTCGATAATAATGTGTGTTTTGAATGCTGAAAATAGACCAGCAACGCTATCAGTGATGCTAGCAACACACTGACAATTACTATTGTATTTATCTTCCGTGAAAGACTCATCTATTACCCTTAAAAACAAAATTACACATGATCCAGTATTTCCATAGTCCAATATGAGTATTTCTAAAAACCTAAGTATGATTTAGAGGCGCCCATATGGTTAACATCATTGTATAATGCGTGACTAACAATTATATT
>CAYTAM010000172.1:0-3947 GCA_964435685.1 uncultured Methylophaga sp.
CTTTGAAGTAAAATTAATCTATTTTAGTTGATAGATTAATTTTACTTCAAAGAAAGATCTTAACAACAGCAACTATTGCTAATGTAGCTGATGCGCCGACAATGAGTGGGTACCATTTATTTTTACTGTTGATTTTCGATGTTTCAGTAATTAGCTTTGCTATTTCCGCTTGAATTTTATCGTGTTGATCTAAATCACTCCGGCTGGCTGTTTCAGTATTCATTGGTATCCCTTTAATTATTCCTCTAGTATTGAAGCTAGTATTGCGATAGCTTCATCAATAATAAATGACGGTGCAGTTTCAATTTTCTCTGCTTTCCGCGCTGTTAAATCAGTCATTCTCACGTTATTCACCAGAATAACGCCCTGCGTCGCCGTTCCTGTCCCCATTAATGGAACAGTGAACCCCTCGATGCGAGCGTAATTTCCGCCTTGAGTAATGGGTGCTATTAGCGTGTTACCAAGAAAGTTAAACTCCTTTGGTGATAACACTAAGCAAGGCCGATACTCACCTTTTATCTCTCTTCCTGCTGTTGGGTTTAAACATACTCGAACGATATCGCCGCGCTGGAAAATAGCCGCTTTTACCATTTTTCGTTACCAATAGGCTCAACGCTATCCCATTCGTTCACCGGTGCAGGAATGGTGAGGTCGCATTTAGCCAGCAATTCTTTTAGCGTGTACTTGGGCTTACTTGTGGACATAACTATCTTACCTTTTTCTTCTGAAATAGTAAGCGTGTCGCCCTCACTAAGTTTTAGTTTTCTCAGAATGGAAATAGGGATAATTGCCCCTGTAGAGTTGCCTATTTTTCTAATACTTGTTTGCATTTTACACTCTCGTAAAACTTATAAATGATATAACCATTATACAGGGTTTTCTCAGTGTTTCAACATTGTTATAACTTGCTTGAGTTGTGAATAAGCTGAACTGTTTAAGGAGTCTCTGATTAAGTCATGATTATTTATTACCAGCGGTGTACCTAATCGGTCAGCATTTGGATGATCATGTACTAAAGTACACTAGACAGTTCGGCTGGACATGGGTATTGTGTGTGACGTGGCTAACAGAAATTAGCCTTATCTTTAAGGGTTAAGAATAACAAATGGATTTGAAATATATTATAATTGCTATTTTAGCATGGGTACTCATACCCATAAATATGGCTACAGCTCAAACAATAATAGAGCAGCAACAGCACATTATCCAAGAGCAACAAAAGCGCCAGCAAGCGTTGCGCGATCGGATTGAGCAACAGCAACAACAGCATCAACCTATAACGGTTCTACCTCCGTCTGATACAGATAAAATAGTGGGCGGCCCTTGCTTTGATATTACCGCGATTGCATTAGAGGGTGCAGAACACTTGCCGGTTTCGGTTGAACAAGCGCTTATTGAACCGTACCTGAATCAATGCATCGATCTGGATAAAATAAACCAACTGTTAAAAGCGATCAGTAACTGGTATTTCGAGCAAGGTTATATTACCAGTCGCGCCTATGTGGCAGCACAAGATCTAAGTACGGGTCGTTTAGTGATCACCGTTATCGAAGGCACTATTGAATCAATTAAACGGATGGATCTTGATAGCCGCATTAACATTTCAACTGCCTTTCCCTTTGCCGAAGCTAAGCTGCTCAAGCTGCGTGATATAGAACAAGGCTTAGAGCAAATTAATCGTTTGCAATCCAATCAAGCTACGATGGATATTGTGCCTGGAAACATTCCCGGTTCATCGGTGATCCAGCTTAAATCAACAACAAGCAAGCCGTGGGTTGCCTCCCTTTCACGTGATAATAGCGGTCAACCATCGACAGGCGAATTGATGAACGGCTTATTTGTAGGCTTAGACAACCCACTGGGTTTAAATGATTACAGCTACCTTAATTTACAAAAAGATAATACGCCTGCCAATGGTAAAGCCAGTAAAAGCATTGCGTGGCATTGGGATATGCCCTTGGGCTATTGGAATATGGGTGTCTACATTAGTTATTTTGAATACCTATCGACTGTTGAAAATAGCATCAGTACATTTGAAACATCAGGTACAAACTTAAGCCAACAACTGTTTATCTCCCGTGTTATTTATCGCGATCAAGATAGCAAACTAAAGCTTCGCACAAGTCTAGAACGCAAGAAAACACAGAATTTTATTGAAGATGTTTTGCTCGATAGTAGCCGTGTATTAGGCATTGCCAATATTGGGCTTGAATATGACAAATATTTACCAAACAACAATCAATGGCAACTGGCTTTAAATTATTACCGAGGCCTAAGTTTATTTGATGCACCTAAAGATGAAGATCGTGCAGCAGGCGCACCCAAAGCACAATTTGATAAATTCAGTGCTAGCATTGATTATCAACAACACGCTACATTTAAACTCAGTGAAAAAAAGACCATACCCTTGTTTTTTCAAAGCAAACTGCAGTTACAACACAGCAGCGACCGTTTATTTGGCAGTGAACAAATCAATATTGGCAGTTTATACAGCGTGCGTGGTTATAAAGATAGTAGTATCGCCGCCTCTAGTGGCGCCTATTGGCGTAACAGTCTTACCTTGCCTTTTCGTGTTCATTTAGGCGGGGATTGGATACAACAAATCAGCCCCTTTATCGCCTTTGATATTGGTGCTATTCGTGACCGCGATCATATCTACAGTCGCAACACTTATGCTGACTTAAAAGGTTGGGCGATAGGTACACGACTGTCAGGCAAACATTACAGTATCAATTTAGTGTATGCTCGTCCCATTGATAACCCGCGTTGGTTATCGGCTTCGCAACAGCAATGGTATTTCAATTTAAGCATGAATTTGTAAGGATACATCATGAACCATAATCCCCTCCACAAACAATCAAACCAACCACAGCACCACTGGACAGCCAGACTCGCGGTCTATGGCTTATCGTTTTTATTAGCCAGCCAACCGTTAATGGTGTCCGCTCAAACCATTGTCGCTGGAACCACTGCCACCACCCAAACTAATGCCGCCAATGGTGTGCCCATCATTAATATTGCCATGCCTTCCGCCAAAGGCGTATCGCATAACCAATTTCAGCAATATAATGTGGACGCACAGGGTTTAATTTTAAACAATGCTAAAGCGAATGCGATCAGCCAATTAGGTGGAGCTATTGATGCTAATCCTCATTTAAACAATAGTAATGCTGCAAGTTTAATTATCAATGAAGTGATTGCCCCTAATCGCAGTCAATTAAACGGTTATAGCGAAGTAGCAGGGCAGGCGGCTAATGTGGTGATTGCCAACCCTTATGGCATATCATGTGATGGCTGTGGTTTTATCAACACGCCCAGAGCTACACTGACTACTGGTACGCCCAACATACATAATGGTGAATTAACCGGCTTTACCGTTAATGGCGGCGATATTGCTATTGTAGGACAAGGGCTTAATGCCAGTAATATTAGCCAATTTGACCTTATCAGCCGTGCGGTGACAATCAATGCCGAACTTCAAGCGCAAAAACTCACTATCGTCTTAGGTCGAAATGAGGTTGATTATACAAATTTAAATGCCACTAAGCTGAGTTCAGCCCCTAGCACAAGCGTTGACTTTGCTTTGGATTCGTCTGTTTTAGGCGGCATGTATGCCAATAGCATTCGCCTTATTGGTACCGAAGCGGGTGTGGGCGTGCGCGCGCTAGGCAATGTAGCCACCGACAGTGGTGATTTAAGCCTAAGCGCTGACGGTAAAATAACCGTAAATAAATTGCAAAGCGCCCAGAATTTAACGCTGGTTTCAGCTACGCAGGATATTGAATTTAATGACACAGTGCATAGTACTCATAATATTGACGTGCAGGCGCAGACAACCGTAAGCAACACTAACACCCTAAGCGCAGGTCAACATATAAACATCACCGCAAGCAATTTAGATCAAAATGGCACGTTGGCCTCCGGTGTCACTGTGCAAGGGCAAAACT
>CAYTAM010000173.1:0-3946 GCA_964435685.1 uncultured Methylophaga sp.
ATAGTAGTAAGACTTGAACTACTGTAGACTGCACCACTTTCAAAAGGCAGTTCCTGCCGATTTTCACAGTAATGATGATAGGATTATCTATGAGTTTTAGTTCTTTGGGTTTGTCAGAAGCTATTCTTAAAGCGGTTGCCAAACAAGGTTATGACATACCATCACCGATCCAACAGCAGGCTATTCCTGCGGTACTTGCAGGTAAAGATGTGATGGCAGCGGCTCAAACAGGTACGGGTAAAACGGCGGGTTTTACGCTGCCGATCCTAGAATTATTATCAACAGGCCAGCGAGTTAAAGCCAATCAAGCGCGCGTTTTGATTATTACACCTACCCGCGAATTAGCGGCTCAAATAGGTGAGAGCGTTGCGACTTATGGTCAATATTTATCCTTGAGTTCTACGGTTGTATTTGGTGGTGTTAAGATTAACCCACAAATGATGAAGCTACGCAGAGGTGTAGATATATTAGTAGCAACACCAGGGCGTTTATTAGATTTATACAATCAAAATGCAATACAATTTAAACAATTAGAAGTTTTAGTATTGGATGAAGCTGATCGTATGTTAGATATGGGCTTTATTAATGATATTCGTAAGATCTTGGCATTACTCCCCAAGCAACGCCAAAATTTGATGTTTTCAGCAACTTTTTCTGATGAGATCCGAAAACTAGCGAAGACCTTAGTCAATAATGCAGTTGAGATTTCTGTTACGCCACGAAATACTACGGTTGAAGCTGTGGAACAATGGCTTTATCCAGTAGATAAAAAACAAAAAACAGCCCTGCTGATTTCATTAATTAATGATAATCAATGGAATCAAGTATTGGTTTTCAGTCGTACTAAACATGGTGCTAATAGGTTAACAACACAGTTAGAAAAAGTGGGGCTTCGGGCAGCCGCTATTCATGGTAATAAAAGTCAAGGAGCACGAACTCGTGCATTGGCTAATTTTAAAAATGGTCAGATCCAAGTATTAGTGGCGACTGATATTGCTGCGCGTGGTTTAGATATTGATCAATTACCACATGTAGTGAATTTTGATTTGCCTAATGTACCTGAAGATTATGTACACCGTATTGGGCGCACAGGGCGAGCAGGGGCAACGGGGCAAGCGGTATCACTGGTAAGTGCTGATGAATTTAAGCAATTATCAGATATTGAGCGTTTGATAGGACAGATAATTGATCGAAAAATAATGAAAGGGTTTGAGCCTATTAATGCACTGCCTGAATCAAATCTAAGTAAGCGACCGCCGCGCACTAAAAAACTGAAAAAACCAAAAGTAGACCATCGCGATGGTCAACGATCAAACGAAAAGTCAGGTAGTCATCACGCAGGTAATCAAGCTAGAAAGGGTAGAAGACGCTCAGCTGGAAATCAGAAGTCAGGTAATCGTTAGATCACACTATCGAGTGCTTGACTTACATCAGCAACAATATCATCTATATTTTCGATGCCCACTGAAATTCGAATAAGATCGCTACTGACACCGGCTTTGGCTAATTCATCATCATTTAATTGGCGGTGCGTTGTTGAGGCGGGGTGACACGCGAGTGACTTAGCATCACCAATATTCACCAGCCGTAAGATCATTTGCAGTGCATCAATAAACTGAGCACCAGCGATAGCGCCTCCTTTGATGCCAAAACTTAAGATCCCTGAAGCTTTGCCTGAGGTGATCTTTTTGCAAGAGGCATTGAATGGGCTATTAGGCAATGCTGCATAATTTACCCAATTTATTTTGGGATGAATTTCAAGATAAGCAGCTAATTTTTCAGCGTTTTCACAATGTCTTTCCATTCTTAGACCTAATGTTTCAAGGCCTTGTAATATTTGGAATGCATTAAAAGGTGAGAGTGCTGCACCGGTATTTCTAAGTGGTGAAACACGGCAGCGTCCGATATAGGCGGCTTCGCCTAGAGCCTCGGTATAAATTATGCCATGATAAGAAGGATCAGGTTCATTGAGCATAGGGAAACGATTTTTATTGGCTACCCAATCAAATTTACCCGAGTCCACAATAACACCGCCGATAGATGTGCCGTGACCACCAATATATTTAGTGAGTGAATGTACAATAATATCTGCACCTAACTCAAACGGTCGGCACAAATAAGGTGTGGCAACGGTATTATCAACAATAACAGGGATGCCGTGACGATGAGCAATTTCGGCTAGTTTTTCAATATCAACAATATTGCCAGCAGGGTTGCCAATAGATTCACAAAATATGGCTTTTGTTTTAGCATCAATGGCATCTTCAAAGCCTTTATAATCATCAAAAGACACCATGCGAACAGTGATGCCTTGGTTTGGTAGCGCATGAGCGAAAAGATTATAAGTGCCACCATAAAGTTGACTGATGCTGATAATATTGTCACCGACAGTACAAATAGCTTGAATGGCATAAGTAATAGCCGCCATACCGGATGCCAAACCTAATGCTGCAATACCACCTTCCATTGCGGCGATGCGTTGTTCTAATACATCGGTTGTGGGGTTCATGATGCGGGTGTAAATATTGCCTGGCACTTTAAGATCAAATAAATCAGCACCGTGTTGCGTATTATCAAAGGTATAGGATGTGGTTTGATAAATAGGTACAGCTGCGGCTTTCGTTGTAGCCTCGGATTCATAGCCGTGGTGTAAAGCGAGCGATTCAAGTTTCATAAATACAGTTCCTAGTTTGTTTATTTTAAAATATTAGTTCCATTTAAAGTCTGGGCTTGATTGTTCTGGGCGATATTTAAGTTGTACACCTTGTAAAAAATTACGCAATATTTGATCTTTGCAGGCGCGAAAGTGTTTATGATCGGCTCGGCGGAAAAAGGCGCTTAATTCATGCTTGCTGATACGTAAGTCAGCAAGTAACAATATAGCTAAGATCTCATTATCTTTCAAATTTAATGCGATTTTTAGCTTTCTGAAGATAATATTATTATTCAGCTTCTTTTCGGGTTTAGGCTGCTCACCTTCTCGTTTACCACGACGTTCATTGATCAAACCATTTAAGAATGTGACCAATTGCACGTCAGTACAGTTTGCATAAGCAGGATCTTGCTCTTTTTTCATCCAATTACTGATTTGCTCACGAGTGACGGTCGTATCAGCCTGAGCAAAAATGGCGATTATTTTTGAATCATTATAATCAAAAATATAACGGATCCGGCGTAAAACATCGTTATTGGTCAAAAGTTGTGTCCTTTAGTTAAAGCGGCCAAAGTTGGATGCCAAGCCACATAAAATAAAGTGATAATGCTAAGCATAATACTGATACCATGGTGTAGACAGGTTTAAATCCTGTTTTGCGGCTATGGTTAAAGCCGATATAAGCCCCAATAGCATTTACAAAGAAGGAAAACTCACTGACGACTAATAACGTTAGTAATGGTAGACTAGTTAAGCCATCACTAGCAATTTGGCTACCTCTCAAAACTACCAATAATAGAAATGCGCCTAAGGCTAGAGCAATATAAGGAAAATCATGTGTTTTCATAGTGTGAGTAGCGCGTTAAGGAGTCTTTGAACAAGTCTTGACGAAACGAAGTAACCGCCAAGGTAAATAGCTTACGTCAAAAACGTTCAGTTTTAAGGCAAAAAACGCAGGCGATAGCGTGCTATTGCCAAGTTTTTTAACGTATAAGCTGGATATTTTGGGCGTAAGATATGAGTTCATGACTTGATCATAGGCTCCTTAACATACTTTTAGCCAGTAAAAACAATTGGCGGTTGTTGAGTTCTTCCTTTAGTTAACCCCGTATTCAAGTTATTCAACTTGTGCCAAATATTGTCCAAGACGATCTTGTTCCATCATTATCTTGGTAGCAAGTTGTTCTACTTTTTCCTTGGCCTCGGCTTTATTGGTGGCGGCACCCACCTGAATAATGCCTACCATACCCATCATCAAATGAGGACTACACTTGTAGATATAGACACCTTCGG
>CAYTAM010000174.1:0-3944 GCA_964435685.1 uncultured Methylophaga sp.
CAAACAGCATTAAACTGTGCTTTAGATCTTGAGCGTGAAGGTGTATTGGAAAAATTTGGCGTAGAAATGATTGGTGCCGATAGTGAGGCCATCAATAAAGCCGAAGATCGTGATTTATTCCGTAAGGCAATGACTAAGATCGGTTTGGATATGCCTAAATCAGCGATTGCGCATACATTAGAAGAAGCATTAGCGGTTCAAACACAATTTGGTTACCCAACCATTATTCGCCCTTCATTTACTATGGGCGGCAGTGGCGGCGGTATCGCCTATAATAAAGAAGACTTTATTGATATTTGCCAACGTGGTTTATATCTTAGTCCCACCTCTGAATTATTGATTGAAGAATCAATCATTGGTTGGAAAGAATATGAAATGGAAGTGGTGCGAGATCGTAAAGATAACTGTATCATCATTTGTTCGATTGAAAACTTTGATCCTATGGGCGTGCATACGGGGGACTCAATCACGGTAGCACCCGCGCAAACACTGACCGACAAAGAATATCAAATCATGCGTAATGCTTCGCTGGCGGTATTGCGTGAAATTGGTATTGATACTGGTGGTTCAAATGTCCAATTTGCAGTAAACTCAGAAACAGGGCGTTTGATTATTATCGAAATGAATCCGCGGGTGTCACGTTCATCTGCTTTGGCATCAAAAGCAACGGGCTTCCCGATTGCTAAAGTGGCAGCAAAACTGGCTGTAGGCTATACCCTTGATGAATTGCAAAATGAAATCACCGGCGGTGCAACCCCAGCCTCATTTGAACCGACTATTGATTATGTGGTTACTAAAATACCACGGTTTACTTTTGAGAAATTCCCGCAAGCGGATAACCGTTTAAGCACCCAAATGAAATCTGTGGGTGAGGTGATGGCAATTGGCCGTAACTTCCAAGAGTCATTGCAAAAAGCATTACGCGGTTTGGAGATTGATCGTGATGGGCTAACTGAAATCACCGACTTAACCATTGATGATGTGGACGATACTTTGCGCCGTGAATTACGATTGCCGGGTTCTGATCGCCTTTGGTATGTCGCTGATGCATTTCGTTATGGTTTTAGTTATGATGAAATTCAGCGACTTACTAAAATTGATCCTTGGTTCTTGGTGCAGGTGCAAGAACTTGTTGAAATTGAAAATGCTTTAAAAGAACATTCTCTAGCATCAATTGATGAAGCAGAAATGCGCGCATTGAAACGCAAAGGTTTCTCTGATTCGCGCATGGCTAAATTGCTTCATAAAACGGAGAAACAAGTACGTAAGCATCGCTATGATTTGAATGTACGACCCGTTTATAAACGGGTTGATACCTGCGCGGCTGAGTTCGCGAGTGACACCGCATATATGTATTCAAGCTATGATCAAGAGTGTGAAGCAAGGCCAACGGATCGTGACAAAATCATGATTTTAGGAGGCGGTCCTAACCGTATTGGTCAAGGCATTGAGTTTGATTACTGCTGTGTACATGCGGCGTTAGCATTGCGTGAGGATGGTTTTGAGACCATTATGGTTAACTGTAATCCTGAAACAGTTTCAACCGATTATGATACCTCTGATCGCCTGTATTTTGAATCGTTAACACTAGAAGATGTGCTGGAGATTGTTGATTTAGAAAAACCTAAAGGGGTGATAGTGCAATATGGTGGTCAAACACCGCTTAAATTAGCACGTGCACTTGAAGCTGAAGGAGTGCCAATTATTGGTACGTCACCTGATGCCATTGATCATGCAGAAGATCGTGAACGCTTCCAACAAATGGTTGAAAAATTAGGCTTATTACAACCGCCTAACCGCCTTGCTTTCTCAGCAGATTCTGCAGCAGGTCAAGCAGCAGAAATTGGTTATCCATTAGTGGTACGTCCATCTTATGTATTAGGCGGTCGCGGTATGGAGATTGTCTATAACGAAGAAGAACTCAATCGTTATATGAAAACAGCCATTTCAGCTTCAAATGATTCACCGGTATTATTAGATCGCTTCTTAGACGATGCGATTGAAGTGGATGTCGATGCCATTTGTGATGGTAAAGATGTGTTGATCGGCGGCATCATGGAACATATTGAGCAAGCAGGGGTGCATTCGGGTGACTCAGCCTGTGCATTACCCTCATACAGCTTAAGTGAAGAAATCCAAGACCGTATGCGTGAGCAAGTGCGTCTAATGGCATTAGAATTAGGTGTGGTGGGTTTGATGAATACGCAATTTGCCATTCAAGGTGACAAGATTTTCCTACTTGAAGTGAACCCGCGTGCATCACGTACTGTACCGTATGTATCAAAAGCAATTGGTGTACCTTTGGCAAAAGTAGCAGCACTTTGTATGGCAGGTCGTAGCTTGGTTGAGCAAGGTGTGACCGAAGAAGTGATTCCAGAATATTATTCTGTGAAAGAAGCGGTCTTCCCATTCATTAAATTCCAAGGTGTGGATCCTATTCTTGGCCCTGAGATGAAGTCTACAGGTGAAGTAATGGGCATTGGTCGTACATTTGGTGAGGCCTTTGCTAAATCACAACTGGCGGCAAGTGTGGTATTGCCAACAGGTGGTAAAGCTTTTATCAGTGTACGTAGTGTTGACAAAGATGCGATTGGCACGATTGCTAGAGACTTAGTAGACTTAGGTTTTGAGTTACTCGCAACACGGGGTACCCAAAAAGTATTGAACGATGCGGGAATTGAATGCGCACATGTTAATAAAGTAGCGGAAGGACAACCCCATATTGTCGACATGATTAAAAATGATGAAATCAGTTTGATTGTAAATACCACTGAAGGCCGTCAATCAGTAGCAGATTCAACGGAAATTCGTCGAGCAGCATTACAACATCAAGTGAACTACACAACAACATTGGCGGCTGCACGTGCAACTTGCTTAGCATTACACAGTAATGATGTTGATACGGTAAATCGTCTACAGACATTACACGGAGAATTAAACTAATGGCAGTGCCAATTACATTACACGGTTCAGATGAACTTAAAGATGAGTTGAACCAATTAAAATTTACTGCTCGTCCTGAAGTAGTTGCTGCTATTGCTGAAGCAAGAGCACATGGCGATTTAAAAGAAAATGCTGAATACCATGCAGCAAAAGAGCAACAAAGCTTTATAGAAGGGCGTATTCAAGATCTTGAAGCGGTGTTATCAAACGCTCAAATTATCGATCCTGCATCATTGCCACAAGATGGTCGTGTGGTTTTTGGTGTGACGGTTGAATTACTCAATATTAATAATGATGATGATGATGAAGTGACCTATCAAATTGTCGGTGATTATGAAGCGGATATTAAAAAGAGCCGCATTTCTATTTCATCGCCTATTGCACGCGCATTGATTGGTAAAGAAATTGATGATATTGCCGTGGTCAAAGCACCTAGCGGTGATATTGAATATGAGATTGTTGCTGTAAAATATGCAAGCTAACGCTATTTCTGAGCGATTATTACTGACTTTGTGGGTAGGTAGTCTGTTGGCAATAGGCTATATTGCTGTGCCGATGGCTTTTGCCACATTAGGCGATGCTACTTTGGCGGGGCATTTTGCGGGCAAGCTTTTTTTAGCAGTTAATATTTTAGGCCTTGGCTGTGGGATGGTTTTACTGATAAGTAAATTTATTGCTCAAGGTAAACATGCGGTATCGCTATGGCGATTTTGGATAGTGCTAGTGATGATTTTGTTAACCATAGTAATGCTTACTTATTTACAGCCGGAAATCATTATAATGGCTGAAATTAAACAGCTAACGCCACCAGATAATGCCACATTGAATCGCTTTGATTTATTCCACATGATTAGCAGTAATTTGTATATCGTAGTAAGTTTTTTAGGCGTTGCTCTGGTGGTTAGCACTGATAAGATGCCAAGTTAAGGAGCCTCTGAACAAGTCATGGCAAGAAGTAAATCAAGCAACGATTGGATGCGAGAACATTTTGATGATCATTA
>CAYTAM010000175.1:0-3906 GCA_964435685.1 uncultured Methylophaga sp.
CGAGCTAATTGCCTTGAATGGTTGCAAGAGGCACAACAAGACCCTGAAAAATACGGTCTGATTTTTCTAGATCCGCCCACATTTTCAAATTCAAGCCGAATGGATGGGGTATTTGATATTCAACGTGATCATGTATCGTTGATTCAAATGACAGCGAATCTGCTCACAAAAGAGGGCACACTGATATTTTCGACTAATTGCCGTGATTTTAAAATGGATGATAAGGCTTTGTCAGCGTTAAAAATTAAAGATATTAGTCGAGCAACGTTACCAAAAGACTTTGAACGGAACCCCAAAATTCATTATTGTTGGACTATTAATAAATAATATTACTATTGCCAGTCAACCTACTTGCCTATACTTATTAAGTAATTCCTGAATAGACACATCACAGCTGGCACAGCCTGTAACTGCACCTGTAGCTGACGAAATTTTAGCTATATCCTTAGGAGGCTGTCCGAGAATAGAGAACCTACTGCAAAATCGATATTTTTGCCCACTTTTCCGAACATTTTCGTTAAATAGCGGGGCTATTCGCCTCAAATGTTCGAAAAACTGGACTAAAAATCTCAATTTTTCGCTACGGTTTCTATTCTCGGACAGCCTCCCTCCGAGCACCTTCTTTATATTAGCTGAATCACTTTTTGTTTGGTTGTTCCGGTGCAGAAACAGATCACGTCTTGCTTTTCTTTTTTTTCAGCCATTTAATAAGTTTTAGCTAATTCAATGAGTAGGGTGGTTTGAGCGGAAATAGCCTCTTCATCTTTGCCACGTTCAACATGTTGATAACGACCATTTTCAGCTAATAGCCATGCTTGTGTATTGTCGGCTAAATATAATTCCAGGTCATTGATAATACGTTTTTTTGCTTTCTTATTTTCAATAGGGAAACACGCCTCTACACGACGCAGTAAGTTACGCTTCATTAAATCAGCACTGGCTGCCCACACTTCACTTTCACCATTATTTTCAAAATAAAATACGCGGGTATGTTCTAAAAAACGCCCGATAATACTACGCACATGAATATTTTCTGATAATCCTGTTACCCCTGGTTTGATGCAGCAGGTTCCACGCACAATTAGATCAATAGTGACACCGGCAATGGAGGCTTTGTAAAAAGCTTTGATAATTTCAGGCTCAACTAAGGCATTTACTTTTGCAATAATGCGCGCTGTTTTGCCTTTTTGTGCATGAGTTATTTCACGATCAATACGATGTAATAAACCTTCATGCAATGTGAATGGCGCATGTAATAATTTATGCATTTTAGGAATTTTGCCAAGACTGGTGATTTGAGCAAATAAATTACTAACATCTTCGCCAATTTTTTTATCGTAGGTTAGCAAACCATAATCCGTATAAATGCGTGATGTACTACGATGGTAGTTACCTGTCCCTAGATGGATATAGTGGCATAACTTATTATTTTCACGTCGCAAAACCAATAACATTTTGGCATGGGTTTTATAGCCTACAATACCATATACAACATGCACAGCAGCTTGTTGTAGCCGTGCTGCCAGCGCAACATTCTCCGCCTCATCAAAACGTGCGCGTAGCTCGATGACCACGGTTACTTCCTTGCCAGCTTGTGATGCTGATACTAAGGCATCTACAATCGGTGATTTTGCACCCGTTCGATACAGCGTTTGTTTGATCACTAATACAGCTGGATCAGCTGCCGCCTGTTTTAAAAAATCAATAATGGGTGAAAATGACTGGTAGGGATGGTGTAACAATATATCTTGCTTGCGAATGGTTGCTAAAATATCACTATCGGCTGCAACAACAGAAGGTCGACCTTGAGTAAAAGGTTTAAATTTTAAATCTGGCCGCTCAATCAATGAATAAAGTGCTTGCAAGCGGCTTAAGTTAACGGGACCGTTGACTAAATACACATTATTTTGATGCATACCACATTGTATACGTAAGAAATCAACCATTTCTTCTGGACAGGTATGTGCAATTTCTAATCGAACCTCATCCCCGTAGTTTCGATGGGTTAATTCGTCAGAGATAGCGACTAATAAATCGCTGGTTTCTTCGGTATCAATTGCTAAATCGCTATTGCGTGTTACGCGGAATTGATAACAGCCTTTTACTGTCATGCCATAGAATAATTCATCAGCGAAGGCATGAATAATAGACGATAGGAACACAAAGCGATGCTCACCTTCTTCATGCAGTTGTTCAGGTAATTCAATAAGTCGCGGCAATGCGCGTGGAGCTTGCAATATTGCTGAACTACGGTTGCGGCCAAAGGCATCTTTACCGACTAAAGAGACAATAAAATTTAAACTTTTATTTAGCAAACGCGGGAAAGGATGTGAAGAATCTAAACCCATTGGACTAAGAATAGGAGCAACATCTTCTAAGAAATAGGTGCGTAGCCAAGAGGTTTGTTGATCTGACCACTTCGCTCTAGTCAAGATCTCAATGGCGTGTTCTGCAAGTTCTGGCAACAGCATATCATTCAATACTTGATACTGTTCATCAACCAGTTCATGTGCGCGTGTTGCGATTAATTTTAATAAATCATTCGCCGTCACTTGATCTGCT
Organism: uncultured Methylophaga sp.; assembly: GCA_964435685.1. Taxonomy (GTDB): domain Bacteria; phylum Pseudomonadota; class Gammaproteobacteria; order Nitrosococcales; family Methylophagaceae. The sequence continues at coordinate 2,563 of CAYTAM010000175.1, forward strand.
TCAAGATAGGGATCACCAATTTCAATTTGTTGGATTAGCCCAGCAACGCGTACCTCAAAAAACTCATCTAGATTAGTGGATGAGATACACAGGTAATTCAAACGCTCTAATAAAGGCACATTAGAATCTAAAGCTTGCTGTAAAACACGCCAGTTAAATTCTAATAGGCTTAATTCGCGATTAAGATAAAGTTCAGGGCTGTTAAAATCAATTTCTTCCATAATTTCAGTATTATACATGCATTTTAGTAGCAATTTTGTGCTATTTAACCGACAATTAGTGTTGTAAAGTGTAATGTAAGGGTGAAATCAACATTGATAAGATCAAGCTTTAGCTATGAATAAGCAGAATGAAAACCCCACAGCGTTCTGGGAGCATAAAGAACTTAGCCAGATGACGCATGATGAATGGGAGAGTCTCTGTGATGGCTGTGGACGATGCTGCTTGCATAAGCTGCAGGATGAAGAAGACGGCACTATTTATTACACTGATGCTGCCTGTGATTTATTGGATCTTAATAGTTGCCGCTGTTCTGATTATCCAAATAGGCAGGAAAAAATGGCAGATTGCATTCAACTAAGCGTTGATCATACAGAGCATTTTAATTGGTTGCCAGCAAGCTGTGCCTATCGCTTATTAGCCGAAGGTGAGCCATTACCTATTTGGCATCCTCTAATTACAGGTGATACTAACAGCGTGGTTGAGGCGGGTATTTCTGTTCATGGTATCGCAAAATCAAATTGCGATATTGACAAGCTGATCCCTGAAATTATCAGCTTTGCTGACTTTAGATGACGCCTGAGCAGAGCAGGGAGCTAACAGCACGGCTTGAAAAAGCCGCAATGCTTTTACTAAAGTTAGAACAGTTTCGAAAACCCGATGATCTGGCGCGTCGTTTCGGCCTTCCAATTCCTGTGGTGCGATATTGGTGGCGAAATACCGAAGACCAAACAACAAAAGCGATTGCCAATCGTGACTTAACACCCAAACAAGCAAAAATAATCCGACGCGCGACTCAAAGATTAGAAGCTTGGGAGAAGATAAAACGTCATCGTCCTGCATGTGGCGCTAAATTATCAAATGGTCGCAAGTGCAAACATAGTGTAGTGATCAGACAGCCAGAAGGTTGGGATATGGGTGCGTTAGCTGATCGATGTCGTATGCACGGTGGCATGTCGCGACGGCTTAGGAAAAAGAAAGTAAGTGACGAAGGCGAATAGCAAGTGGACATAAGCTCAGTTCATCCTCTCAATAAAATTCCTTTTTTAATCTCAACATCAACACAAGCACAAAGATTATTTCATGCTGATAGAAATAGCATCGCTAGAAGTATTTGTTGAAGCA
>CAYTAM010000176.1:0-3829 GCA_964435685.1 uncultured Methylophaga sp.
TCATTTGTAGACAAAAAGTTAGACGTGGTTAGCATTATTTAGTTCACAAAGACGCTATATAAATTCTCTCACCTCATATTGATGGATTAAGGGGTTAGCCAGATTTATTTTTGTCAAGATCAGATGGTTTTGCCAACCAAACACACTGTCCATTACTAGCTTTATCTAAACGCTTCAATGTCGCTTCATGAGCCAACAATTCCTCATCAGTTGCTTTGATTACACGTAATGACCCGCGGGCTTTAGTTGTTATTGTTATTTCAGTTGAACCTTTGTTTGTCGGTTTCACTTCTTCAGCGGCAAGCAATAAGCTGGTTTGACCGCCTGTCATAGCTAAGTAAACGTCGGCTAAAATCTCGGAATCGAGTAGGGCACCATGTAATTCACGATTTGAATTATTTACTTCATAGCGACGGCATAGGGCATCTAGATTATTCTTCTGGCCGGGGTGTTTGTCTCGTGCTAGTTTGAGTGTATCTAATATGGTGCTGACATCGTTAATGCGGCGTTTTTCTACTTTGATCTTGGCTAATTCGTGATCGAGAAAGCCTACGTCAAAGGCGGCATTGTGGATAATGAGTTCTGCGCCTTCGATAAATTGCATAAATTCATCGGCAATGTCGGCAAATTTGGGTTTATCTAATAGTGATTCATTGCTGATGCCATGCACTTCCATCGCACCAGCATCAATGGCTCGTTCGGGATTGATGTATTGATGAAAGGTGGCACCTGTGAGCTTGCGATTAATCAGTTCGACACAACCAATTTCAATAATACGATGATCGTCTGCGGTGCTTAAACCGGTGGTTTCAGTATCTAATACGACTTGTCTTTTGGCTGCGATCATTGTGCTTCCTGTCTGCTGTGCGGTAATTTTTGTGAGAGCAATGTTGCGGTCATAATAAATAAACTGGAGGCGATTAGGCAACCATAAAGCCCATAATACTGAAATAACAGCCCTGAGAGAAGTGTGCCCGTTAATCTGCCACCGGCATTGGCCATATAATAAAAGCCGACATTCATTGCCACTTTGTCGTGATCAGACCATTCGACTATTAAATAAGAATGCACCGCTGAATTGAGTGCAAAAATAATGGCGAATAGGCTTAAACCAATAATAATGACGCTGTTTGCATTGAAGCCATAATACAATGCGGCGGCGATGGCGAGTGGTAATAACATTAAGCTGAGAGCAAGATTGCGTGTCGTTCTGCCATCGGGGCTGCGCTGTTGTCGAAGTAACGCGGGGCTTGCGGCTTGCACTAAACCATAGCCGATGATCCATAAAGCAAAAAAGCCGCCGATTTGATCGAAACGCCAGCCTAGTTGCGTGACCAGATAGACCGGTAAACCCACGACAAACCAGACATCGCGTGAGCCAAATAGAAAGAAGCGCGCGGCAGACAGCCAATTAATGGCGGCGGTATTAGAAAAAAGCTGTGAAAACTGGGCTTTGTGTTTTGTTTTGCCTAAATCTCGGGGGAGCAATAACCACATCAAACAGAAAATGATAAACAAGCCGCCAGCCAAAATATAAAGCGCGCCTTTAAAACCATAATTGGCTAACAGCAAGCCACCAAGGAAAAAGCCAATGCCTTTTAGGGTGTTTTTTGAGCCCGTTAAAATAGCGATCCACTTGAATAATGTGTTTGAACCGTTGGTTTGATTAGGTACAAAGTATTTGATGCTGGCTTTAGCGCTCATTTTATTAAGATCTTTGGCAATGCCGGATAAGGCTTGTGCCACCATCACAAATGCAATGCTGAGGTATTCTACCGGCACGGTCAGCATCAATAGGGCGAATATTTGCAAAGCCATGCCAAACAGCATGGTGGTGTTGAGACCAAAGCGCGCACCTAACCAGCCGCCGATTAAATTGGTAACAATGCCAAAAAATTCATAAAAGACAAACAGACTGGCAATGGCAAGCGGCGAATAACCTAGCTGGTGGAAATAAAGCACCACCAACATTCTGATTGCACCATCGGTGAGGGTAAACGCCCAGTAACCGCCAGTAACGATGGCGTAGTTACGCAAACTATGCATTTATGGCAATAGCTTCACGCGCGGCAACGGCTAGGGCATCGGCACGTTCATTACCTTCATGGCCTTGATGACCTCGTACCCACTCCCATTCTAAGGCGTGCCGCTCAGTCGCCTTTTCTATTCGTTGCCAGAGATCAACATTTTTGACTGGTTTTTTAGCTGCGGTTTTCCAATTACGCTTTTTCCAACTGGGCAACCATTCCAGCATGCCTTTCATCACATATTGCGAGTCGGTGACGATTTTAACATTGCAGGGTTGGGTTAGGGCTTCTAATGCGGAGATCACCGCCATCATTTCCATGCGGTTATTGGTGGTATCTTTTTCGCCGCCTGACAACTCTTTCTCTATGCCTTTAGAGCGCAAAATTGCACCCCAACCACCGGGGCCGGGATTGCCGCTACACGCACCATCGGTAAAAATTTCTACATCATTCATTGTTTTCTCTTAAGATCTTATTGGTGGCGGGTTTGTTAACAAATGAACCGGAAGGAAACAATTGTCTAGCTTGCCAACGCTTAGTCACGGGGGTGAGTGGAATGGTTCGTTTTGTTGCTACTAAAATGGTAACACCCGCCCAAAATGGCCACAAGCGCTTGCCCCAACGCTCCATAAATGAAAATCGTGCAAACCATTTTAATGATCGAATTGGCGGGCTAAATAATAATTTCTCTGACGCTATTATTTCAAAATTGAGCAATGCTAACCAGTCTTTTATACGTGTTTGTCGGAAAAACTTGCCTTGCCATGGTGGCTGATCTTGCCAAGATAATAAACAGCGTAAACCCCATAAGCTCCATGGATTAAAGCCGCACAATATTATAGTCCCATCAGCAACAAGCACTTGCTCAACTTCACGTAGAACTTGGTGAGGATCAGTAGAAAACTCTAACACATGGTTTAATAATAGCAGATCAAGGCTGTGGCATTTAAAGGGGAGCGCTTCATTATGGCCTTCTACATCTGCGCCACTTGTCATGATCTTTTGTTGACTGGGGCGAGGAGAAGGAGGCAATAATGACTGTCTACTGCCTAATTGTAGTTGATAATAGCCATGAAAATACTGGCTAAGCACCTGCAATTTATCTTGTTGCTGCAATAATACAGCTTGCCCGAGCGGGCTTTGCCACCAATCCGCCATCATTTTTTGTTTATTCGTTTTATAATCAACCATATCAAATACCGGATAGATGGTGAAACTAATGTTAACTATACAAGCAATTGCCGCTTTTAAGGATAATTATATCTGGTTCATTCAGCGGGCGGGATCTCAAAAGATAATTATTGTTGATCCGGGTGATGCAGCACCTGTTATTGAGGCGATCAAACAGCAAAACTTGGTGCCTATTGCACTATTAATCACCCATGGTCATCATGATCATATTGGTGGTGTTGAGACTCTTGTTCAGCACTATGATATTCCAGTCTATGGATCTGAAGATGAAGCGATCCCCGTTATTTATCAACCCCTTTCAGGAGGTGAAAATATAGTTATTGATCCTGTTTTTCCGAAGATCCAAGTTTTGGATATTGCTGGTCACACTAAACAGCATCTGGGATATTTAATGGCGGGTAAATTATTTTGCGGTGATACCTTGTTCGGTGCTGGCTGTGGTCGTATTTTTAGCGGAACAGCCACCACCTTGTTTAACGCATTACAAACGATTGCACACTTGCCCAAAGAAACTTTACTTTATTACGCTCACGAATATACCGAAAATAATTTACGGTTTGCGGCGATGATTGAACCTGAAAATCATGATATAAAACAGCGGATCCGCGATA
>CAYTAM010000177.1:0-3816 GCA_964435685.1 uncultured Methylophaga sp.
CTTGCTTGAACTTGTTGGTATGATAGCAATCTAATTGGAAAATTATGAATAATAAACAGGAAAATTAAAGAAAAACTACATAATGGCAGTGAATAAATCAACAAAACGACCTCGTCGAAACAAAAAAACAGCTAAACCAACATGGCAAAGAAGACTAGTATATTTATTGCTCAAACTGACGTTTGTCACAGTTATTTTAATGGGATTAGGTGCGCTTTATTTAGATCATCAAGTTCGCCAAAAATTTGAGGGCAAGCGTTGGGCGCTACCAGCAAAAGTTTATGCGCGACCCTTAGAATTGTATGAGGGGCGTTCGCTATCACTGGCTGAATTGAAAGTTGAGCTGCGAGGGCTGGGATACCAGTTTGTAAAAAAGGTAGCACTACCGGGGCAGGCCGAGTTCTCGGCAACAAAAGCTATCGTTTCGACCCGCGGTTTTCAGTTCACTGATGGTAGTGAGCATGCTCAGAAATTGATACTAGAATTTTCAGGACAGCAATTAATAGGTCTCAGTAACTATAGCGGCGCCCCATTAACATTGCTACGACTAGAGCCTGTGCTGATAGGGGGTATTTACCCGTTAAATAATGAAGATCGCGATCTAGTTCAGTTACAGGGTGTGCCCCAAAGTTTAACGGATGCGTTGATTGCAATTGAAGACCGCAGTTTTTATCAACACCCTGGTGTTTCGCTTCGCGGTATTAGTCGTGCGATGTGGGTGAATATAAGAGTTGGGCGCTTTGTACAAGGCGGTAGCACACTTACTCAGCAGTTAATTAAGAATTTTTATTTAACGTCAGATCGTACCTTAGCGCGTAAATTATTGGAAATCCCAATGGCTTTACTATTGGAATTACATTATAGCAAAGATGAAATCTTAGAAGCCTATCTTAATGAGGTGTTTTTAGGGCAACAAGGTGCACGGGCAATTCATGGGTTTGGTTTGGCATCACAGTATTATTTTGCACAGCCTATTCAAGAATTGAAATTGCATCAGACTGCCTTATTAGCGGGCATGGTCAAAGGTCCTTCTTCGCATAATCCTCGCCGTTATCCAGAAAAAGCAAAAGCAAGACGTGATCTGGTGCTTAAAGTGCTTTATGAGCAAGGTAAAATTGATGAAAAACAGTATCAAATAGCGGTTGCTGCGCCCTTAGGGATTGTCAAACAAGCCAGCTTGCTTAAAGGCGCATACCCCGCTTATTTAGATCTGGTTAAAAGGCAGTTACGGCAAAATTACCGTGATGAAGATCTGCGTTCGGAGGGGTTACGCGTATTTACTAGCTTAGATCCGATTGTTCAAAATAAAGCGGAACAAGCATTACTCAACACCATTACTAGTCTGGAAAGTAAATATGGTGAGAAGGTAGAAGGTTTGCAAGGTAGCATGGTGGTGACTGATCCGCAAACAGGCGAGGTGTTAGCCATTATCGGCGGTCGTGAAACACGTTACCAGGGGTTTAATCGTGCCTTAGATGCGGTACGCCCCATTGGTTCTTTAGTGAAACCAGCGGTGTATTTAACCGCGCTTGAACAAGGTTATACTTTAGTGAGCAAGCTGGATGATTCACCTTATACACTAGCGATCAAGGGTGGCCCAGATTGGCAGCCCCAAAATTTCGATCATACATCACATGGTAGTGTGTCCTTACATACGGCGCTATCACAGTCTTATAATTTATCGACGGCACGATTAGGCATGGAGCTGGGGCTTGATAAGGTGATTGATACCTTGCAACGGTTAGGTGTGAGGCGACCTATTGATGCCTATCCATCATTATTATTAGGCGCACAAGGCTTATCAGCTATAGAGGTGGCTACAATGTATCAAACAATAGCCGCAAATGGTTTTCAGATGCCCTTGCGCTCCATTAGATTGGTGACGGATAGTGCCGGCGAAGAATTATCACGTTATCCCTTTCAGCTAAAACAAACAATTAGCTCAAATTCGATTCATTTGCTACAGTACAGTTTGCAAGAAGTAACACGGATAGGCACGGCGCGATCAATTTATTGGCAATTATCAGAAGACATTAATGTGGCAGGTAAAACAGGCACATCTGATCAGCAACGAGACAGTTGGTTTGCTGGCTTTACGGGTAATCGACTTGCCGTTGTTTGGTTGGGGCGAGATGATAATGCGCCTTTGCCTTTTACCGGTTCGGGGGGGGCTTTACGTGCCTGGACAACGTATATGACCACGGAAACATTAGACTCTTTTGAGGTAGCTACACCGGCAGGTATTGAATACTTATGGATTGATCAACACAGTGGTGAACTTTCAGCGGAAATGTGTCAAAATGCCCAGAAATTACCATTTTTATTAGGCACAGCACCCTCTTTATCCGTCGAGTGTGTGAAACAAAATGAGGAAAAAGAAGCTGAACTACCATCGCCATTTAGTGGCTGGATGAGGCAGTGGTTTCAGTAACATAGGTTGAAAAAATGAATAAATTTCGAATAGTGATTATTAGTGTTGTGGTGGGGGTTACGGGGTGTACGGCATTACCGCCTGTCCCCCAAATGCCATCAGCAGATCGTGATGTAATGGTTGAGCCTAAACCGGTGGAACCTACGGTTATCATAACAGCAGTGGACGATGATGTCGCTGTGCAATCATCATCTGATATTAGCGAAAACGATACGCTAGAAAAACCCAATAAAGCGATTGTGCCTGTTTCACCTTCTGCTATTAAATCTGCCCCGAAAAATGCTGCCGTTATTGCGCTACTTGATTCTGCTAAGCAACAGGCACAAGGTGGTGAATTACGCTCTGCTCAAACCAGTTTGCAGCGTGCGCAGCGAATTGCACCGCGTGAACCAGAAGTCTATTATGAATTAGCGAAGGTGCATATTGATCTGGAAGATTATGGGCTGGCGGAACAAGTGGCACTCAAAGGTGTGTCAATCGTACAAGGTCAACCAAAGCAGCTGAACAAGTTTTGGTTATTGATTGCTAAAGTAAGAACGGCTACAGGGAATGTGGTAGGTGCTACAGAGGCGATCGAAATGGCTAATCATTATTAGTGCTGTAATTGGCTATAAAGCCTGTTCCATTTCTATTTCAGAAAAGGTGTACTTCTTAAAAACATCAAGCCCTTGTTTTTATTTAATTAAAGATTGATACAGCTTTATTATCCACCTTCCAATTACTATTTATACACCTTTTGGAGATGTATAACAATTGTTAGAGCTTCGTAAAATATGGTAAATGAAGAAATTGATAAATACATGTCTGAGTTAAGGCAAACTATTTCAGTAGCAAATCTACATTATGAAGTTTGGTGGGTTTTTAAGGATAAAGAAATTTGTAATGAATACTTGAAAACAGTAAATCAATATTCTTTATTTTTTCAAACTACTATTCACGCTCATTTCGTATAACTTGTAAAACATAATCAGCGTCTTTTTCTCTTATTTTGGTCACGGTTGCTGTCTGACAATGCATGGCGTCGGCTGAGATGATGGCACCTTTAACGGGAATACAGTCAAGCATTGAGGAAGGGTTCTATTTATCTTGGCAGGGTGTTTGATACAGCACGAGACCACTTTCAACGACCATGGCACTCATTAAGTGTAAGGCATCAACATGATTATTTTTACCTGAACCTCTGACCGTTTTACCATCAAAGGCGATCCGTTCTTTGCCATTTTGAACACGCTGGGTATACCACTATCAAAAGCGCTAAACTGACGCAACCAATCTAGCTTGCTGTCGCCAAAGCACTTTATCCCTTTCCAGCCTTCTGCACCGCCTAATACTGCGGTCATTGTTAAAGGCTATGTCACCGTTAAGTGTTGAAAATAATGTGAATA
>CAYTAM010000178.1:0-3769 GCA_964435685.1 uncultured Methylophaga sp.
CCATAAACCTGATCAAAATACATCGCTTGTAGTTGCTCCGTAATCGGGCCACGGCCGCCATTACCAATTGTGCGGTTATCTAATTCGCGAATAGGCGTTACTTCTGCCGCTGTACCGGTGAAAAAAGCTTCATCGGCAATATACACTTCATCACGGGTAATTTGTTTTTCAATAATTTCCAAGCCGATATCTTCTGCTAAGGTCATCACCGTTGCGCGAGTGATGCCTTCTAATGCGGATGTCAGTGTCGGTGTATAAAGCACGCCATCGCGGATCATAAAGAAGTTTTCACCACTGCCTTCGGCTACAAAACCGGTGGCATCTAATAATAAGGCTTCATCATAACCGCAGTTAATGGCTTCTTGCAGTGCCAGCATCGAGTTCATATAATTGCCATTCGCTTTGGCTTTGCACATGGCAATGTTGACATGATGACGGGTAAAAGAAGAGGTTTTGATGCGAATACCTTTTTCCATATTCTCCGCGCCGAGGTATGAACCCCATTCCCAAGCGGCAACCATGACGTGGGTTTTTAAATTATCCGCACGAATACCCATACCTTCACTACCATAAAAGCACATCGGGCGTAGATAAGCAGATTCAAGATTGTTTTCGCGCACCACCGCTTTTTGCGCTTCGTTTAATGTTTCTTTATCAAACGGCATGCCCATACCCAAAATCTTGGCACTGCGGAATAAGCGATCAGTATGTTCTTGCAAACGGAAAATAGCAGAACCTTGACTGGTGTTATAGGCTCGTACTCCTTCAAACACGCCCATGCCATAATGCAAGGTATGAGTTAATACATGTACTTTTGCCTCACGCCACGGCACCATTTCGCCATCTAGCCAAATAACGCCATCTCTATCTGCCATAGTTGTTGGTGTAACCATAATTCTCTACTCTAATTTTCTTTATAAATATATTTTCAATTTAACCAGCGTTGCCACACAGCTTGTACTTGCGCTGGGTAATCACCTGCATCACTTCTTGGCACAACGGCCGGCATATCCTGCAAAACGCAGTGGTTAGCCAGTTTCCGATAAAAACGATAGCCATCTGCCAACATATTACTGTCGTCTTCATTCAGCTTACCCACCGCCCTAAGTGCTTCTAAGACCCTGATATTATCAGTGTATTCTAGCAACTTAGGCTCCGTTTCTGACCATGCCAAAACAGCGAATTGCACCATAAATTCAATATCGGTGATGCCACCCTTACCTTGCTTAAGATCAAACTGCTGATGTGTGCTCTTGTCCAAACTGTCACGCATTTTAGCACGCATCTCACTGACTTCTATCGCAAGTTTATCTTGGTAGCGTTGTTTGGTTAATATTTGCTTACGAATAGCGACAATTTGTTGTGTTAAATTGCTATCACCTGCTACACATCTAGCACGCACTAATGCCTGATGCTCCCACGTCCATGCATCGGTATTTTGGTATTCAGCAAAGCCTGATACTGCCGTTACTAATAAGCCTGAAACACCATTAGGTCGAAGCCGCATATCAACTTCATATAAAATTCCACCCGCAGTAACGGTATTCATAAAGTGAATCATTCGTTGTGCAAGGCGTGTGTAGAACATCAAGGCATCAATTGGTTTTTCGCCGTCAGTTTCACCTTTATTGCTGGCATCATCAAAGATAAACACTAAATCCAAATCTGAGCCGTAACCTAGTTCTAGCCCACCTAGTTTGCCATACGCTAAAACAGTGAAACCACATTGGCTTAAATCATCCGTTTTAGTACATGGAGGATAACCATGTCTAGCAACCAAGTGCTGCCATGCTAATTGCATCACTTTATCTAATTGAATCTCAGCTAATTCGGTTAATTGATCGCCGACCCGCATCAAGGGTAATACATCGGTGATATCTGCCGCAGCAACATGCAAAGACGTTATTTGTTTAAATTCCCGTAGCAAATACATTTGCTGTTCTAAATCTGTTTTATCTACGGAGGCAATACTTTTTTCTAAAGCTTGTTTTTGCTGTGTCCGATTAGGTACAGCATATAAGCTTCTTGGATCGAGTAACTCATCTAATAATAGTGGATGTTGGGTTAATTGATTGCTGATCCACGGGCTAGCGGCACATAATTTAACTAATTGCGATAGTGCCAAGGGATTTTCAACTAACAGCATTATATATGCAGATCGACGCATGATTGCGTCTAATAGTGTCAACAAACGTGATAAGCATATATCAGGGTTGGCTGCATTAGCTGCCGCTTGCACTAATAAGGGTAATAATTTTTCTAAACGCCCGCGTTCCGTTTCAGCCAAATTGCGACAGTTATGTGATTCAAGTAAATTATTTAATTGTTTTAGACTTGCCTCTGGTTTGGCATAGCCTAATTGTTGAAGATATTGAATTTTTTCATCATCTTCAGCATCTAATATTGACACACTCTCGCTGGAGGCATCATCTGCCTGAGGTGCAGTTAATAGTTGCTCAAAATGTGTTTGTACTTGTTGTCGATGCTCAGCCAAAACTGAAGAAAAACTATCCCAGTCTGCAAAACCCATTAAGCTAGCAATACGCAGGCGTGCCTGTTTATCTTCAGGTAGCAAATGTGTTTGTTGATCTGCCCATGCTTGAATGCGATGTTCGGTACGGCGTAAAAAGTCATAGGCTAGTTTTAGCTCTTTCACCGCATATTCAGTTAACAGCCCGCGCTGCGATAATAAATCTAAAATCGTTAGAATAGGGCGTTGCTGTAATGGCTTATCTCGTCCGCCATAAATTAGTTGGAACACTTGGCCAATAAACTCAATTTCACGAATACCGCCACTGCCTAATTTGATATTACCTTCCATACCTTTTCGGTGGAGCTGAGCGGCAATCATTGCCTTCATTTCCCGCAAAGATCCAAATACACCGTAATCAAGATAGCGGCGATAAACAAAGGGGCGAAGTAGAACCATGATTTCCTTTTTGGCGGAGTCTATGCCGGTAATCGCTCGCGCTTTGATCATGGCATAGCGCTCCCACTCACGCCCTTGCGTTTGGTAATAGTCTTCCATGGCATTAAAGTTTGCCACTAATGTGCCACTATCTCCAAAAGGTCGCAGGCGCATATCAACCCGAAACACAAAACCATCGACGGTGACACTATCCAGTGATTGGATGAGTTTGCGACCTAAGCGAGTAAAGAATTCTTCATTAGATAAACTGCGGCTACCACCTTGTGTTTCACCTTGCTGCGGGTAGGTGAAAATCAAATCAATATCAGAAGATAAATTAAGTTCACCTGCACCTAACTTCCCCATAGCTAACACGATAAGTTGTTGTTGGTTTCCTTCTAGATCATAAGGTGCTCCAAGATCATTGCATTGCCATTGATGTAATAGTGTCAGTGATTGCTGAATACAAGTATCTGCCATTGCTGATAGATCACCTACCGTTTCAGCTAAATTAGCCCAGCCCGCCAGATCACGCCAGATAATACGCACCATTTCTTGTTGACGAAAATAGCGTAGCTGTTGGTGTAATGTAGTTTCATCATCTACATTTTTAAGCATGTCTAACAAGTGTTGCTGGTAGCTATCAACATCATAAGTGCGATTAATATCATTTGATGCTATCAGCGTCTCGGCACGATCAGTATGGCGCTCTCCCCATAGCATTACGTATTCACTGCCATTTAAAACGTGCGTAGCGGACTCTATTAATGTGCAATCTATAGATAATAGTTTTTGCCATTGTTCAGAAAATTGATTTTTAAGCGCCATGATAATGCTATTTTAGCTCAAAATAGCTATATA
>CAYTAM010000179.1:0-3715 GCA_964435685.1 uncultured Methylophaga sp.
GAACAAGGTATTGAAACACCTGTGGCATTTTTAACCTGCAATTTTTCAGAGCCTGTGGGGGATAAACCTGCATTATTTACTCATGATGAAGTAACCACATTGTTCCATGAATTTGGTCATGGTTTGCATCATATGTTGACTAAAATCCATTATGCTGGTGTATCAGGTATTAATGGTGTGGCATGGGATGCGGTCGAATTACCGAGTCAATTTATGGAAAACTGGGCGTGGGAGCGTGAAGCGTTAGATTTAATTTCAGGTCATTTTGAAACGGATGAAGTCTTGCCACAAGATTTATTCGACAAAATGATTGCTGCCCGTAATTTCCAATCAGCTATGGTGATGGTTCGACAATTAGAATTTGCTATTTTTGATTTCCGTCTGTACCTTGAATTTAACCATGAACAAGACAATCAGCTTGAAAAAATATTGGCAGAAGTGCGTGAGCAAGTGGCAGTAGTTAAACCACCAGAGTTCAACCGCTTTGCTCACAGCTTCTCACATATTTTTGCTGGTGGTTATGCAGCTGGCTATTACAGCTACAAATGGGCAGAAGTTTTGTCGGCCGATGCATTTTCAAAATTTGAAGAAAAAGGTATATTTGATCGCAAAACTGGGCTTGAGTTTTTGCAAGCCATATTAGAGCAGGGTGGTTCAAGAGAACCGATGGAATTATTTGTCGAGTTTCGTGGGCGTGAGCCTAAAATTGATGCGTTATTACGTCACTCAGGCATTGCTGCCTAAATTTAAACCTTTATCCAGTCAAGCTGAGCACAAGCTTAGCGTGGGTCTATTGTTAATATAGAGAAGCTATGAAATACACCGATCTCAGAGATTTTATCGATCATTTAGAGCAACGAGGCCAATTAAAACGGATCAGCGTAGAAGTTGATCCTGTTTTAGAGATGACGGAGATCTGTGATCGGGTATTACGGGCTGGTGGCCCCGCAATTTTATTTGAAAATCCAAAGGGTAGCGATATTCCTGTGTTAGCTAACCTATTTGGTACAGCGCAGCGTGTGGCGTTCGGAATGGGTGAAGAATCAGTTGAAGCCTTACGAGAGGTAGGACAACTTTTAGCCTATTTGAAAGAGCCTGAACCGCCTAAGGGAATGAAAGATGTATGGCAAAAAATACCTATTTTTAAACAGGTATTGAATATGGCGCCGAAAGTAGTTAAATCAGCCGCCTGTCAGCAGCAAATTATTGAAGGTGACGATATTGATTTAAACAATTATCCCATTCAACACTGTTGGCCAGAAGATGTTGCACCACTGATAACGTGGGGCTTAGTGGTCACTAAAGGGCCGCATAAACCACGTCAAAATATGGGGATCTATCGCCAGCAAATAATTGGCAAAAATCGCGTAATCATGCGTTGGTTATCACAACGGGGCGGTGCATTAGATTTTAAAGAATGGCAAGCAGAATATCCGGGTGAACCATTTCCTATCAGCGTGGTGTTAGGTTGCGATCCAGCCACCATTTTAGCGGCGGTTACACCTATACCTGATACCTTGTCAGAATATGCCTTTGCAGGTTTATTACGCGGTTCAAAAACAGAACTAGTCAAATGTATCGGCAATGATCTGCAAGTCCCAGCCAGTGCTGAAATTGTGTTGGAAGGGTTTATCTATCCAGATGATATGGCTGCTGAAGGTCCCTATGGTGATCATACTGGTTATTATAATGAAGTAGAGCAATTTCCCGTATTCACTATAGAACGTATCACGCAACGCAGGGATCCTATTTACCACAGTACTTACACAGGGCGGCCGCCGGATGAACCCGCTATTTTGGGCGTAGCATTAAATGAAGTATTTGTACCTATTTTGCAAAAACAATTCCCCGAAATTGTTGATTTCTACTTACCACCAGAAGGTTGCTCCTATCGCATGGCAGTAGTAAGTATGAAAAAACAATATCCCGGTCATGCCAAACGAGTGATGCTGGGAATATGGTCATTGTTACGTCAATTTATGTATACCAAATTTATTATTGTGGTTGATGATGACATTAATATACGCGATTGGAATGATGTGATTTGGGCAATCACCACCAGAATGGATCCTACACGCGATACAACATTAATAGACAATACTCCGATTGATTACCTAGATTTTGCCTCACCTGTTTCAGGCTTAGGGTCAAAAATGGGAATGGATGCCACCAATAAACTGCCGGGTGAAACTGATAGAGAATGGGGTAGACCGATTGAACGTGATCCCGCGGTGGTTTCTAAAATAGATGATATTTGGAAATCATTAGGTATTGATGCCGTTTAAAGAGGCGTGAGCAGGAGCTAAAGCTTTACAATGCTTAGTTGTCATTGCCTGCTTGCTTCACGTTACGGCTTGTTTTGACCTCCGTGTTAAGCGCTGAAATCTGCATCTTCAGGTAGTTTGGGTATAAGTCACTAAAACTACGGCTGCTTCCTTGTTTGTATTTATGGTATTAATTATGCTGTATTTTAATGGTATTAAAACATTAGGAACTGCAATGGATTCTTTAGCTGATACTCTAAAACAACTTATCAATCGTGGGGGTATTGAAGTGCCGATGCTGCCAGAAGTGGCGAATAAGGCACTTTTATTGGCACAAAATCCTGAATCTGATGCCACTGAAATGGCAAAATTAATTCAAAGTGATCAGTCACTTGCTGGCCATGTGATGCGTATAGCTAATTCGGTAGCCTATACACCGTTATCCAATCTGGTTTCACTGCAACAAGCTGTAGCACGGCTTGGTATGGGTATTATTAGCGAAATTGCGTTAGCAGCAGCAATAGGCGCCAAAATGTTTAATACGCCAGGCTTTGAAGACTATGTGGCAGGGATCTGGCGCCATGCATTAGCAACATCGCTTTGGTCTAAAGAAGTGGCTCGTCATTGCCGCAGTAATGTTGAAGTGGCATTTCTTGCCGGTTTATTACATTCAATTGGTCGTCCCGCAGTATTGCAAACTATTTTAGATTTAGCGAAGAAAAACCAGCTTAGCTTAACCCATCAGAATATCCATCAATTAGAAAATTCTTTATGCCAATTGGTAAGCCAAGCGGTGGTAAATAAATGGCAGATACCAACATTAGTGGCGGAAGCTGTGAGTGCTTATACCGATCACAATGATAATCTGATAACAGGCGCTCAGACCGCACATATTATTGCAGGTTCACGATTAGCTACACATATGTTGACCCCTGATAAACTTTATAAAGAGGTGTTATTTGATTTGCCAGTGTTTTCAAAACTTAATCTATATCAAGATGATGTAGCAACGATATTTGATAAATTAGACAGTGTGCAAACACGGCTAGAAGGATTATCATCATGAGCAAAATACAAGGTAGTTATGATGTTTTGGTGATTGGTAGTGGCCCTGCAGGTCAAAAGGCCGCTGTTCAAGCCGCTAAGGCAGGACAGAGTGTGGCTATCATTGAGCGAGATAGCTTGTTTGGTGGTGGCTGTGTTCATCGCGGCACTATTCCTTCTAAAACCTTGCGTGAAAATGCCCTGCGAGTAAAGCATATGCGCCAAAATGCAGCCTTAGCTGATTTTGAGCTCAGTGAAGCAACTGAAATGGTGACATTGATTGATCGTTTGGATGATGTACTTAAATCGCATGATCGTTATATGCGTAAGCAAATTGATCGTAATGCTATAGATCGTATTCATGGTCGTGCTAGTTTTGTTGATAATCAAACCGTTAAAATCACCAA
>CAYTAM010000180.1:0-3704 GCA_964435685.1 uncultured Methylophaga sp.
CCTTGATAGCCACTAAAATAAAGGCTCTGGGTAAAACAATCACGACATTTCACTTTAAGATGAGATGCGTTTATCATCAAGCCTATGTAATTCATAGGGTGTTTGACTATCCTTATCCCGTTCTCAGGTTAATTACACCGTTCTCCTGCCAAACTGAAAGCCTATTTCAGTTTGGTATTTTTTGCCTATTAAAATGCACCAATCTAGTGCCTACCTTTGCTATAACGCCATGTCATAGGGCATACATGTGAGGGATGTGCACTGAAAACATTTCAAAACAACAGCTTATATTTTGGCATGATTCCAGCAATAGCATGCGTATCAATGTTGGTTATCATTTGAAATAAGCCTATTCCATGTCTATACAAAAATTAAAGCTACTGTCGTTCAGCGGGAATACCCGAATTCTCCACCTTAGCTGGATGGCGTTTTTTATTAGCTTTTTGGTGTGGTTTAACCATGCGCCATTACTTGCCTCAATTCAACAAACACTCGACCTTACCGACCAGCAAATAAAAACCATCTTAATCCTTAATGTAGCCCTGACCATTCCTGCCCGTATCGTAGTCGGCATGTTGGTTGATAAATACGGACCTAGAATTGCTTTCCCTTTATTATTGGGTGTTTCAAGTTTTATTTGTTTCTTTTTTGCCATCGCTGATAGTTTTGAACAATTAGCAGTTGCCCGTTTTATGCTTGGCTTTGTCGGTGCAGGCTTTGTTATCGGCATTAGAATGATTTCCGAATGGTATCCTGCAAAACAAGTTGGCTTGGCAAGCGGAATTTATGGTGGCATGGGTAATTTTGGTGCTGCCGGCGCAGCGATCATCTTGCCTACTATTGCACTAGCATTCGGTGGCGACAATGGCTGGCGTTATGCTGTCGCTTTTACCGGTGTAATCGCACTTATTTATGCCTTTATCTACTACTTTTCTGTTTCAGATACACCAAAAGGTGCAACATATTTCAAGCCTAAAAAATCAGGGGGGCTTGAAGTTACTAGTAAAGGTGATCTCCTTTTTTATTTGCTAATGAATATCCCTATGTATGCCGCATTAGCGTTGTTGGCATGGAAGCTCTCCCCTAGCGGTGTCAGCTTACTTTCCGCAGAAATTGTGCTCGCTATTTATATCGGCTTGTTCACACTATGTCTTTATCAGGCCTATCATATTTATCAAGTCAACAAGGCACTTTTTGTTAAGTCTGTTCCCGAAATTCACCGCTATAAATTCAAACAGGTTGCGATATTAAATATATCCTATATGGTTGCCTTTGGTTCTGAGCTAGCTGTTGTATCAATGCTGCCTTTATTCTTTTTACAAACCTTCGATATCAGTATTGTTCAGGCCGGTCTGTTTGCTTCCGGATTCGCCTTTATGAACCTAGTAGCACGTCCTGCAGGTGGGTTGTTCAGTGATAAATATGGTCGTAAAAAGGCGATCAGCATTTGTATCGCAGGCTTGGCAGTAGGCTTCTACATAATGAGTCAAATTACCTCAGAGTGGTCTATCGCTCTTGCTGTACTAGCTTCAGTGGTATGTGCTTTTTTTGTAAATGCGGGCTGTGGCGCAGTATTTGCCGCTGTACCTTTAATTCAGCGTCGTTTAACCGGACAAATTGCGGGCATGGCCGGTGCTTATGGTAGTATTGGTGCCTTAGTATTTTTAACCATTTTATCTCTAGTTACCACTGAAACCTTCTTTCTCGTTATTGCTGGCACAGCCATTGTGACATTAATTGCTGTACAATTTATGGATGAACCGAAAGGGCAAATGGCAGAAATCCTACCGGATGGTACCGTTCAAATGATTGATGTAGACTAAAAAATAGTAAAAATGACCGCTATATTAAAGGTAAAGGTTGGCACTTGCTCTGATAAAGGTGTTAAAGAAGAGAATCAGGATGCTATAGGTCATTTTGTCCCTGATAATTTAAACCTATTAGGCAGCAAGGGCACCGCGTTTACTTTAGCTGATGGCGTTAGCAGTAGTAGTGAAGCGAAACAAGCGAGTCAGGCTTGCGTTACCGGTTTTTTAGAGGACTATTTCAGCACCCCTGATTCATGGTCAGTGAAAAAATCTGGTGGTAAAGTGCTAACGGCCATTAACAACTGGCTGTTTAGTCAAAGCAATCAATTCCACGATGTTTCCCGTGGTCTGGCAAGCACATTCTGCGGTTTAGTCATAAAGTCCACCACCGCACATGTCTTTCATGTAGGTGATTCACGTATTTATTTATTCCGTGATAACAACCTAGAACAACTTACTACCGATCACCGCATTCGTTTACCTGGGAAGCCAGAATACCTAGACCGAGCAATGGGGATCGACTATCGTCTAGATATTGATTACAAATCATTAGCCGTTGAAGTCGGCGATGTGTTTTTTATTTCGACCGACGGTATTCACGATTATTTGGCCGAAAAAACGCTACTAGAAGCCTTTAGATCTGATGAGAAAAACCTAGCTGTTTTATGTAATCAGCTAGTCAAAAAAGCACTCGACAATGGTAGTGTTGACAATATTAGCTGCATGGCTATAGAAGTCACCCAACTACCGTCACAAGACCGCGATGAAGCCTATTCACAATTAACTAAGCTACCCTTTCCACCTGAATTATACGAAGGTGTGATCTTAGATGGATATCGTGTTACTAGAGAACTACATGCCAGCTCTACTAGCCAACTCTATTTGGCCATTGATATCGAAACCAATGAAAAAGTAGTATTAAAAACACCGTCCATTAACTTTGAAGATGATCCCGCCTATTTAGAGCGGTTCCAGATGGAAGAGTGGATAGGAAAACGCATCGATAGTCCACATGTTATCCGCACAATTGAACAAACTCACCAACGCCGTTTTCTCTATTATTTAATGGAGTATATCGAAGGAAAAACACTAGAACAATGGATGGCAGACCAAACAGAACCTGATCTTACCCTCATTAGAAATATTGTTTCACAAGCCGTCTCGGGCTTAAGAGCGTTCCACCGTTTGGATATGTTACACCAAGATATTAAGCCCGGTAATATTATGGTCACTGCTGAGGGTTTAGTGAAAATAGTTGACTTTGGCTCAACTAAAATTGCCGGTATTGCCGATGTCTCCACCCCCATTGAGCGCAAACAATTACTCGGCACAAAACATTACACAGCGCCGGAATATTTAATCGATGGCATAGGTACCAACCAATCTGATCTTTTCGCCCTTGGCTGTGTAACCTATGAAATGATCACTGGCAAATTACCTTATGGTAAAGCTATTGCAAACGCAACAACAGCAACAGCCTTTAAAAAATTACAGTACACACCTGTCAGCCGCCATGTTAGCAATATTCCTGACTGGGTGGATCGTACATTGCAAAAAGCTGTTGAAATTGACCCCATAAATCGCTACGAGAAAATGTCCGAATTTGAAAGCAATTTACGCAAACCTAACCCAGATTTTTTAAAAGAAGAAGCACGGCCGCTATTAGAGCGCAATCCATTAGCTTTTTGGAAGTTAATGTCAGCACTACTCTTTATTGCCAACTTAATTTTGGCGTACTTAGTTTTCAAATAAGATCTTCTACTAACCTGAATATTTCATGCATAGGTAAATGGCTCGCCATTATATTAGCGGACTCTAATTCTTGTTAATCGAGTAGCTTTCTGCCACGGATCCTACTCAAAATCCAGATTTTATACCCGTTATCATTCAATCTGT
>CAYTAM010000181.1:0-3675 GCA_964435685.1 uncultured Methylophaga sp.
AGATCCCCGATAAAAGATCTCGGGGATGACGAGATTTATACAAGATCATCTGCAACTTGAATGATAACGGGTATAACACGTATTAAACGTGCAATATTTTATCGCCACGGGCAATACCAGAGGCTCCTGAACGCACTGTTTCTAAAATTTTATGTTCGGCTAATGCCTCAATAAATGAATCTACTTTTCGTCCAGAACCCGTTAGTTCAATAGTATATGTAGAGGTAGTAACATCAATAATATGGCCACGGAAAATATCGGATAAGCGTTTAATATCGTCGCGTTGCGCCATCGTAGCTGCTTTAACTTTTACTAACACCATTTCACGCTCAATATGCGATCCATCAGAAAGATCTAACAATTTCACTACATCAATTAACTTATTAAGTTGTTTGGTGATCTGCTCAATAATTTGATCGGTACCAATCGCCACAATAGTAATTCTAGATAACGATTCATCTTCAGTTGGTGCAACTGTTAATGACTCAATATTATAAGCGCGGGCAGAAAATAAACCTACTACGCGCGACAATGCTCCAGCCTCATTTTCAATCAAAATAGAAATAATATGGCGCATTATGATAATTCTCTTTCTGGATCTTGGGGCAACTCACAGTGCGGTGATAAATGCATTTCATTATGTGCCTTACCATTGGCAATCATCGGATACACATTTTCCATCTGATCGGTCACGATATCAACAAATACCAAGCGATCTTTCATCGCAAAGGCTTTCTCTAAGCCCGAGCGAAGATCAGCCGGATCTTCAATTCGAATACCGACATGCCCGTAAGCCTCTGCTAATTT
This sequence comes from uncultured Methylophaga sp., assembly GCA_964435685.1. GTDB lineage: Bacteria > Pseudomonadota > Gammaproteobacteria > Nitrosococcales > Methylophagaceae. Next base: position 808 of record CAYTAM010000181.1, read on the forward strand.
AACAAAGTCAGGCAATGATTCCATATAAGAATGTGAATAACGCTCTTTATAAAAGAACTCCTGCCACTGACGCACCATGCCTAAGTAACGATTATTCAATGCGATAATTTTAATGGGTAAACCATATTGCAAACAGGTTGATAGCTCCTGAATACACATTTGAATGCTGCCTTCACCAGTTATACACACCACCGTTTCATCAGGAAATGCTAATTGCACACCCATAGCAGCCGGCAAACCAAAACCCATCGTTCCTAAACCGCCAGAGTTAATCCAGCGATTAGGTTTTTCAAAGCCATAATATTGCGCCGCCCACATTTGATGCTGACCTACATCTGAAGTCACATAGGCATCGCCTTTAGTGATCTCATGCACTATTTCAACTGCCGCTTGTGGTTTGATCTTGTCGCTATTTTTGTCATAAGACATACATTTTTTAGCACGCCAGCCATTAATCACTTTCCACCATGCATCAATGTCTTTTTTCTTAGTCTGTTTGCTACCTGTAGTCAGAATATGATTCATTTCTTGCAATACGGTAGCTACATCACCCACAATAGGAATATCGACCATAATCGTTTTTGAAATCGATGAGGGATCTATATCAATATGGATGATTTTAGCATCAGGGCAGAATTCAGCAATTTTACCTGTTACCCGATCATCAAAACGCGCGCCAATGGCAATCAATACATCACAAGCATGCATCGCCATATTTGATTCATATGTACCGTGCATACCTAGCATACCCATAAATAGCTCATCGCTAGCAGGATATGAACCCAAGCCCATTAATGTAGTAGTAATTGGATAGCCTAGATTACGCACAAAGCTACGTAACTCTTCAGATGCATTACTCAATACCACACCACCGCCTGTGTAAATCATTGGTTTTTTGGCATTCAATAACAAATCAACAGCACGCTTGATCTGCCCCGAGTGCCCTTTTACCGTCGGCTGATAAGATCGCATGGTGATTTTATCAGGATAGTTATAAGGCACTTTTATAGCAGGATCAGTAATATCTTTGGGGATATCAACCACTACCGGTCCAGGACGGCCTGTTGTTGCTACATAAAATGCTTTTTTCATGGTTTCAGCAATTTTATTAACATCTTTTACTAAGAAATTATGTTTTACACATGGGCGAGTAATACCCACAGCATCCACTTCTTGAAAAGCATCACTGCCTATCACAGACGAAGGAACCTGACCCGTGATAACAACCATAGGAATTGAATCCATATACGCAGTAGCAATACCAGTAACCGCATTAGTCGCACCCGGACCTGATGTGACTAACACCACGCCAGGTTTGCCTGTAGCACGCGCATAACCATCTGCCGCATGGGTTGCAGCCTGCTCATGTCGCACTAAAATATGCTTCACATCATCTTGTCGGTAGATTGCATCATAAATATGCAATACTGCACCGCCAGGATAGCCAAATAAAAATTCAACACCTTCGTCTTTTAAAGAACGAATTAGAATTTCACCGCCACTTAACTCCACATGCTCCCCTTAAAATATTTATCATATAAAATATAATCGATCTAATTTACTTGGAATGCCGCATTAGGTCAAGTAAAACAAAGGCTAAGCCCCTATTTTTGTTAAGGCTTTAAAGCTTTATTTGTAGCGCTGTGGCATAATTACGTCCTATGACTAAATCTACTATAAAACAACTCACCATCACTCAACCCGATGATTGGCACCTGCACTTGCGCGATGATGGAGCCTTAAATCGAACCGTTCCTGATACTGCACGCTATTTTAGCCGTGCGATCATTATGCCAAATTTACAGCCTCCTGTGACAACAACAGCACGTGCCATACGCTACCGAGAGCGTATTCTAGCTGCTCTACCTGAAGGTAATTCATTTGAACCCTTAATGACCTTATATCTAACCGACAAAACTACAGCAGATGAAATTCAACGTGCGCATGACAGTCGTTTGATTCATGCCGTTAAGCTCTACCCAGCAGGCGCAACAACAAATTCAGATGCCGGTGTAACAGACATAAAACACTGTGCTGAAGCTCTAGAAACTATGCAACGCTTGCAAATACCGCTATTAGTGCATGGTGAAGTGACCAGAGCAGAGATCGATGTATTTGATCGTGAAAAAGTATTTATCGAAGAAATATTAATACCATTACTAAAAAACTACCCTGAACTTCATGTTGTCTTTGAACATATCACTACAGCTGATGCAGCTGACTTTGTTGCCAGTAGCGATGAACGTGTGGCTGCCACTATCACAGCTCATCATCTATTACTAAACCGCAATGATCTATTGGTGGGCGGAATTCACCCGCATAACTATTGTTTGCCCGTATTAAAACGTAATAGCCACCAGCAGGCTTTAATTAAAGCGGCAACCAGCGGCAACCCCAAGTTTTTCTTAGGCACAGACAGCGCTCCACATACACAAAACACTAAAGAAAATGCCTGTGGCTGTGCGGGTATTTACAGTGCTCATGCTGCGATAGAGTTATATGCTGAAGTATTTGAAGATGCGCAGGCATTAGCTAAATTAGAAGGTTTTGCTAGTCACTTTGGAGCCGATTTTTACGGTTTAACTAGAAACACAGCAACAATTAGACTGAGCAAACAGTCGTGGTTAGTGCCAGAAAGCTTGGATTTCTCTGGACAGTCAGTGATACCCATGCGTGCAGGTGAATATATTACTTGGAAAGTGCTTGGAAATTAATTAATCTAATGGAATGATCAGGTCTGCCTTAATAATTATATTTAGCACCTATATAAAAACTTTCCTAATTAGGGCTATACCTAAGCCAGCCTCAGGAGTCGCTCAGGCATCGGCGGTGTTCTCAATGAAACATAAGCTAATCTTGTTACGATAC
>CAYTAM010000182.1:0-3674 GCA_964435685.1 uncultured Methylophaga sp.
CTATTCAAATGGCTCTCGCTGGCGATAGGCTTGATGGGGGCGAGTAGTTACACTAAAGGGCAATTAGCATCCCCCCTACTTTCATATCAAAGTGAGGCAGGCGAGGCGCATTTAATTTTATTATCACTCACTTGGGTGATGATTTTTCCTATTGCATCTGTTAAAATTTTTAACTCCTCGGTTTTGATAATAAAAGGGGGCATTATATAAACTAAATTTCTGAATGGTCGGATCCATACTCCTTGATCAACAATAAATTTAGGTAGCCGATCCATTTTCTTATCTAGTGATTCGTGTAATTCTACAACACCAATTGCACCTTTCACTCTCACCGCTTTAACCGAATTTAATGATTGATACGGCATCAGCTCCTTAATAAGCTGTTGTTCAATAGCTGCAACCTTTTTCTGCCAAGCTGACTCTAGTAAAACATCAATGCTTTCACAAGCAACACGACAAGCTAAAGGGTTAGCCATAAAGGTCGGACCATGCATCAACACGCCGCTGCCGTCAGCCGCAATACCTTTTGCCACATTGTCTGTACAAAGCGTTGCAGCCAAGGTCATATAGCCACCTGTCAGGGCTTTGCCTAAACATAAAATATCAGGGCAAATAGCTGCTTGTTCATAGGCAAATAACGTACCTGTTCGACCAAAGTTAGTGGCTATTTCATCTAAAATAAGTAATACATCATACTGGTCACATAAGATGTGAACCTGCCTTAAATACTCAGGGCAATAAAAACGCATCCCCCCCGTGTTTTGCACAATAGGCTCTAATATAACCGCCGCTAATTGATTATGGTTTTCACTAATTAATTGACGAAACTCAGCGATATCACTGTCTTGCCAATCTTCATCATTAACACATGTCGGCGCAGGCGCAAATAGATGTTTTGGTAGCACACGGTCAAACATACTGTGCATGCCATTGATAGGATCACACACTGCCATCGCCCCGAAGGTATCACCATGATAACCATTGTAAACGGTCAATAACCGCTGTTTTTTAGTTTGACCTTGTGCAAACCAATATTGAATGGCCATCTTAATCGCAACTTCTACGGCAATTGATCCTGAGTCGCTGAAAAAGACTTTTTGTAATGGATCGGCAGTAATATCAATTAGTTTTCGCGCTAAATTTATCGCGGGTTGATGAGTAAGACCACCAAACATAATATGCGACATCTGGTCAATTTGTTGTTTTGCCGCTTTATTTAAACGAGGATGGTTATAACCATGGATCGCTGACCACCACGATGACATTCCATCAATTATAGTACGACCATCCGCTAAGGTTAAATGCACGCCCGTAGCAGAAACAATCTCATGAATACACGGCGGGTAGGCAATACTACTATAGGGATGCCAAATATGCACGCTATCAAATAGTAAGTTTTCATTTAATTTCATAGTCTGATCATATCAGTTTATCCCTCATAAAAATTCGCTTATATACACAATAACTGGTATATTTAGAGATAATATGTACACTATTAAAAAATTTAGAGAGAGACTGGTGGAAAAGCTAATAAAATTAGAATCATTGATGATTAAAAAGTTTACACTTATTATTTTTGCCTTTTCAGCATCATGGATAGCATTAATTATTTATGGCGTAATAAACCAATAAGCCCAACATTATTTCCACATAAAAAACTCGTCTTTTGACTGGTTTTTTATGTCCGCCTTTTTGCTTATTATCAGCAATAATACAAGGTCTTGATCTGGATCAATGCCTTTATTGTCTTATTAAAGGAATATACCCAAAATCATTAGACTAGATGAGGGTGTAGTATGGAAAAATTAGAAGAATGGATAATTCAGCACTTTACCGGTATTATTTTTATTTTTTCAGCAATGTGGATAGCACTGGTTGTTTATGGTTTAGTTATGCAATAATAGCCTTATTTCACTGGCGATCTGGTTTCTACGACGATGCGTAATAGACTGTTGCATCATTAAAGCAAAAGCATTCCATTGCTGGTTTTGGTCTACAGCATAACCGGCCAGTGTGCTTATTTTATCCAGCGTGCCTGACTTAGCATAAATGCCAGGAGCAATTTCTGCTAGCAAGTGTTTCCATGGTCGAAATGCTTCTAACAATTGTACTAACTGCGCGGGGCTGAGTTTATTCTGTCGTGATAAGCCCGCGCCTTCTTTCAAACTAACCGTCTGCCAATTAAAGTGTTCCTGTAATATCTCTTCCATATAATATTCAACATCAGCAAAGTTTGCTGGTCGTTGATAATGCTCTGCGCTTAACATCAATACCAGCTGGCTCGCAATAAAGTTAGTCGAATATTTCATCATCGGCCGAATAATTTCAGCTAATGTTTTACTGTTGCTATGACTGTAATAAACAATTTGTGGCGGCACTTTACCCCATACAATTTGTTCGGCTACTATAACTCCTTGCTGACGCAAAAGCGCAGCTAATAATTCAGCAAAATAGCGTTCTGCATTATGTGACGATGCCCCGGTGTTAATACGCAAAGTTCGTTTTGATAATTGCTGTTGATGGGCAAGTTCTTCAGCAAATAGAGTAAGTGGCGTTTGCGCTTCGGCAGATCGTATCTTTGCTACCTCTTTCTTAATTGCAATGGTATTAAAATTTGCGGCAATGGCCGTCGGCACAGCATCATAGGGGTTGTTTGTTGTGCTGGCTCCGGGTACTTTTAAATCCGGTTTAAATAGCGTCACATCTAATCCTATCGCAGCAATATTTTGCAAGCCTAGCTGTTTTAAACGGCGGGCAATAATAACTAATTCTTCTGAAACTAAAAATGGATCACCACTGCCCTTCACCCACAAAGTGTTGGTTGAATCATCTAAATAAAAATCTGTTTTAAAACGATGATCTTCACCCCAATGATTTAGTGCTAGCCATGCTGTGACCAGTTTAGTTGTTGATGCTGGAATAAATATAGTTTGAGCATGTAAAGAAATAAGCTTTTCACCTTGACTATCAACTAGTAAAACGCCTGCGTCTTGCAATTCAGCAATGCTATCAATTAGCTCATTTGCCATAATTTCTAAGGGGAAAAATAATAGCCATACTAGTGCATGCGTGCTGTATTTCATCATTCTGAAACCTTGCCACGCAGTGCTTTAACCTTGCCACGCTGTGTTTTAGTATCCATTCGTCTTTGACGTGCTCCTTTACTTACTCTTGTAACGCGCCTTACCTTTTGCACTATGCCTGCTTTTTTGATTAGCGTTTGCAAGCGTTCAAGTGCATCATCTCGGTTTTTTTCTTGTGTGCGATATTGTTGGGCCTTAATTACAATCATGCCTTCTTTAGTAAGACGGCGATCTTTCAATGCTAACAAGCGTTCTTTATAAAAGTCAGATAAAGACGATGCATTAATATCAAAGCGAAGGTGAATTGCAGAAGACACTTTATTTACATTCTGTCCGCCTGCACCCTGCGCGCGGATCGCAGTCAGCTCAATTTCATCATCAGGGATGGATACGGTTGGTGATATTACTAACATATTAATTCACTAGCTCAAAATCTGCTTTGGCAACACATTTGCCATTGTTCTGTAATTCAATACTATGTGTGCCGGTGTAATATTTTCGGCTTGTGATTACTTTAAATGAATGATTCTTGCTCAATTGTATCGTTTCGCTTGGCTGCAGTGTAATATTTTTCCACTTATGGGCATCTCT
>CAYTAM010000183.1:0-3665 GCA_964435685.1 uncultured Methylophaga sp.
GCTGATGAAATAGTACTTTTTAAAGATGTTTGCAAGCTGGTATCGAGCATTTTTCATTTTAAATTCCATGCCAGCCTTGGGCTGCTCAAAGAAAGTTATGCACCAGTTAACCCTGACATTGATACCAAAACTATTTATGCAAAAACGGAAGGTGAAAAGATCCAGCTGGAAGCTAATTTAGTATCCGAATTAAAGAAACTGCTTAATGCCGCTAACTTTGAAGAAGTGACCCAAGCAGATCTCGACCGTGCCTTGCAGGAAGAATCCCTCTTCAAAATAAAATTAAATGTTGATTTTGAACAAGTGCTTTTCTTCAGGCGGGGGCAAATCAATAAAACAAGAAACCCTAAGTAGCTGGGTTGGCTTGAAAAAGAAAACCATTGATAAGCTCATTATTGGCGTGCCTGCTGTTATTAGAGGCATTGTTATGTTAGCCACTAAACTGGGCGCCACCTTATTGCTGACTTGGTCGCTCATTGCTTTTTGGTTAAATTTACATGAGGATCCTGTGGTGCTTGATCAAACTGCTTTACTTGTCTTAGCAGCTGGTTTTGGTGCATTAGGTGCATTTTTATGGAAACAATTCAATAACTTTAAAAACCGTAAAATTCACTTTATGAAAACACTTGCCGATAGTTTATATTTCAAAAACTTGGATAATAATACTGGGGTTTTTCATCGCCTAATCGATGCCGCTGAAGAAGAAGAATGCAAAGAAACTATTCTGGTGTATTATTTCTTATTACGAGCCAATGCCAGCCTAGCTATTGACGATCTTGATCAGATAATCGAAAATTGGTTTCAAAGCCAGTATCAGCATTCATTTGATTTTGAAATTAACGATGCTATAGCAAAACTAGTCGATTTAGGTCTAGTCAAACAATCTAACCAGCTGTTTTCAGCTATCTCTTTACATGACGCAAGGGTACAATTAGATGCATTATGGGATGGTTATTTTGAATTCGATCACTAATTTACAATTTAACTAGCACAAATAACGATCCGCCCTTGCTTGTCCTCAGACTAATCAGTATCTTTTAGCTATAGGTTTTCTATTAGGTTGTTATTATGTCATTGTCTAAACAGTTATTAATTCTAATCACGCTGATCTTTTTGTTTATCTTCACAGTGAGTTTTTTCATAAGTGTCGGCAATATTAAGAAGTTTTTGGAAGTACAATCTGGAATTCATGTTCAAGATGCGGCGACTTCACTTGGTTTATCATTAAGCCCCCATATGGTAGATGAGCATGATCCCATTATACGCACGATGATAAATGCTATTTTTGATCAAGGCTATTACAAAGAAATTCGCTTGCTTGATGTTGACGGCAATGAGTTAATTTCACTGGTGAATACTGAAAGACTAGATGGCGTTCCCCAATGGCTGATAGATTTAATGCCCATAGAGGCAGCGACCGCAGTAACAGAAATCACTTCTGGCTGGACGATCTCAGGGACATTATATATCACTACCAATCCTGGCTATGGTTATTTAAAGCTTTACCAGCAAGCTAAATCAACACTAAAAATTTCCATCATTATCTTTATAGCTGCAATTTTACTATTACTATCAACTTTAAGACTAACCTTTAAATCATTGAAAAAAATTGAAAAACAAGCCAATGAAATATCATTAGGTAACTTTACTACCAGTAATGAGCTGCCATGGACAACAGAAGTAAGAAATGTTGCTCAGGCAATGAATAGCATGTCGCTCAAAATTGGTAATATGATCACTAGACTCAATGGAAAAGTAACTACTTTAACTGAAAACCTAAAGCGCGACTCTTTAACCAATTTACTTAACCAAGCGGCGTTTGATGTTAAGTTAAAACAATTGCTTGCTTCCGGTCAATCAGGATACGCTGCATTTATTAAAATTGATGATCTTGCCCATATTTCAAAAGACAGAGGGCATCAAATAGTGGATGAGCTATTAATAGCCTTTGCAAATATACTGGTTAAACCTGAACAAGATAATGTCACTGCCTACCGCCTTTACGGATCAGAATTCACCTTGATCTGCTCCAATTTTAGCCAAAAGACCATGATTGAATTTGCCGATGCATTAAAGCAGCGTATCATAAAACTAGGACTGGATTATGAGCTTAAGGACTTAGTCCATATAGGTATCATCCAGTTTGAACGTAGCAGTGACTTTAGCCATTTATTACCTGCTATGATCGAAGCCTATGAGCAGGCTAGGAAAATTGGTAACAATGCCTATTTTATAAAAGAAGATAGTGTTAGCTCCATGAATGAAACAGATTGGCGTGCAGCTATTCACCATGCAATTGATAACGACATAGCTGAGATTACATTCGTTGCTGAGGCCTATAACTACCTGGGTTCAAAGCCCATTCAAGTAATGGAAGAAGCTTTTACAATGGTTAAAGATACCGCTGGCAATAGTTTATCTACTGCAACTTTTTTCTCAATGGCACAACAATTTAATTTAGATATAGATTTAGATAAATGTATCATTGATACTATTGTTTCTACAATTGAACAGTCCACTAGAACCGTGCCTGTCACCATCAATCTATCGATGGGTTCTATTGCTTCAACCACATTTAGAACATGGCTAAAAGCGAAAATAACAAATGCACGTAACCCTGCATTATTTGTGTTTAGCCTCTCCGCCTATGCTGCAGAAAAAGACCTGGTGGTATTTGCTGACTTCAACTTATTTATTAAATCACTGGGAGCCAAAGTGTTGTTAAAACGCTATACCTCCGATCTGATCCCTGTTGATTTATTAAAAGAATTAAATATTGATTTTATTCGTTTGGCGCGTGATTTAACTACTAATATCAAAGCCGATCCTGATAAAGCCAACTTGCTAGATATTATTGATGAAGTCACCCGTTTATTAGATATAAATGTTATCGCTGAGAGTGTTGTCAATAATAATGACTTTGAGCGAGTCAAACAAATTGGGATCTACGGTATCGGCAGATAAGCGCTTAGCTTCATGGCTACGTTAGGTAAACTTAGATTTAGCTTGATAGCATTGCTATGCTTGATTATCGCAACACCTATTATCGCTGAATTAAATATAACAGAAGCATTATTAAACAAGATAGAAGCAAAATACAATACCGCTGCCAGGCAACGCGTTGAATCATGGCACACGCTAATCGAGTCATCACAACATCTCACTGATCATGAAAAGTTGGAGCGTGTTAATCAATTCTTCAACTCTAACATTATGTTTGTTAGTGATATGGCTGTATGGGATCAAGAAGATTATTGGGCAACGCCTTTGGAATTTTTATCAAAAGGTGTCGGAGACTGCGAAGACTATTCAATAGCCAAGTATTTTACCCTAAAAAAAATGGGGGTTGATGAACAGAAGCTAAGAATCACTTACGTAAAAGCAGTGGAGCTTGATCAAGCTCATATGGTGTTAACCTATTTTGAAAATAAACGTGCTATTCCGCTAGTCTTAGATAACCTTAACCCAGAAATAAAACCGGCAAATCTGCGTAAAGATCTCATTCCTGTTTATAGTTTTAATGGTAAAGGCTTATGGCTTGCCAAAGCCCGAGGTGATGGTCGACGTGTCGGCAATGCTTCACAGGTATCACTTTGGGAAGATCTTGCTACTAGAATGAGGTTACAAAACTAAAGCACTATACACAGTGCCACATATGATTACGG
>CAYTAM010000184.1:0-3661 GCA_964435685.1 uncultured Methylophaga sp.
TATAAATATCGTCCGGATGATGCAATAACTATGACTAGCAAACCTAATGCCAAGTTTAACAAGATCATTTGGCGAATTTGATTTAAGACCACGCCAGCTGTTGGCCAATCTTTTGTGATAATGCTGGTTTTGAGCTTTTTAAATGGACTAAAGTAGACATGCAAAAATACCAAGATCATAATAATGCCGATAAGTAGCATAATGTGAACATGCATACCGCTGGCTGCCATACCGTCTAATAGGGAAATCATCCAGAAACCTGATCCGAGTAGTGCGATGATGCTAACGATAACCCATGGAAAGAATCGTTTAAACACCTCTGCCCATAGCGTTAGCCGCACAGGGGCTTCAAATTGTACAGCCGCTACAGGGCGCAAAGCAGTATAAGAGAAGAACATGCCGCCCACCTAGATCACGACGGCTAAAAGGTGTAATGTAATGGCTAAAGGCATCATTTTCTCCATTATTTTGGTTAATCAAAATATCAGTCGTTAATGATCACTGGGATATATTGGTTTTGGTTAATCTTGCTGGATCCAGTAACTGTTGTAGCTCTTCGATAGAAAGATCCGTGTGTTCTGCGGCAACGTCGATCACTGCTCTGCCTTGTTGATAGGCTTGTTTGGCAATTTCGGCAGCTTTTTGATAGCCAATAATAGGGTTTAATGCGGTGACCAAAACTGGATTACGAGAGAGCGCTAACGCAAGGTTTTTTTCATTGACTTTAAAGCTGTCAATCGCTTTATCTGCCAGAAGATGACTAATATTAGTTAAGATGGTTAAGCTATTTAATAGATTACTCGCAATCAACGGTAGCATTACATTAAGCTCAAAATTACCTGATTGACCGGCAATAGTTATGGTTGTGTCGTAACCAATAACTTGTGCGGCAACCATGGCAGCCGCCTCTGGGATCACGGGATTGACCTTGCCTGGCATAATAGAAGAGCCTGGTTGTAAGGCTTCTAGCTCAATTTCACCGAGACCTGCTAAAGGCCCTGAGTTCATCCAACGTAGATCATTAGCAATTTTGGTAATTGTGACTGCAACGGTTTTAAGTTGCCCAGATAGAGAAACAGCAAGATCTTGAGATGAGATCAAGGCAAAAAAATTGTTTGCAGGGCTAAAGGTTAATCCGGTCTGCTTAGATAGTTCCTCATTAAAGTGCGTTGCAAATTGTGGGTGGGCATTAATACCGGTGCCCACCGCTGTGCCACCTTGTGCCAGTGTTTGCAGAGCAGGCTGTAGCTGTTGCAGTTGGGTGATATTTTGCTCAATTTGTACTGCCCAACTTTCTAAGCTTTGGCTCATGCGAACAGGCATGGCATCCATTAGATGTGTTCTACCCGTTTTAATATGATGATCGATGTTGCTAGCTTTTTGACGAATGATCTTAGATAAATGTGTTAAGGCGGGTAATAATTCATTTGCAAGTTTGAGCGCCGCACTAATATGGATGGTAGATGGAATAATATCGTTGCTACTCTGACTACAGTTAACATGATCATTCGGGCTTATAACTTCGCCATATATTTGACTCGCCATCGTTGCCAACACTTCGTTGGCATTCATATTTGTGCTTGTTGCCGATCCTGTTTGGAAGATGTCGATTGGAAAGTGCTGCATCAGATCTTGTTCTTTTAACAACGTATCAACCGCTTGGCAGATTGCTAGCCCCATTTTTTCAGGAATTTGATCCAAGCTAACATTGGCTTTAGCCGCTGCGTGTTTAGCTAGCAATAGCGAGCGAATAAAAGCCTCAGGAAGCACCTGACCACTAACGGGAAAGTTATTGATGGCACGCTGAGTTTGTGCAGCATAAAGTGCTTGTTCAGGCACTTCTAATTGACCCATGCTGTCAGATTCTATGCGTGTCTTTGTCATAGTTTGGCTCCCAGTTGCCCAATTATTTAATTTAACGTTGCAAACATTTTTGTATTTCTATCACGATATCTTCGATCATAAATTCATCACTTTTGCCATTGGCACGACACTTATATTCAATCATACCTTTGTCTAAGCCACGCTCACCTAATACTAAGCGATGGGGAATGCCAATTAACTCCATATCTGCAAAGGCAACACCAGGCCGCAAGCCGCGATCATCAATTAATATATCGATTCCCGCTTCAATGAGTTGAGTATAAATTGCTTCTGTTGCTTCACGTACCCGTACTGATTTGTGGGCATTTATCGGAATTAACACTAGTTGGAATGGTGCAATTGACAGTGGCCAAATAATGCCGCGGTCGTCATGGTTTTGCTCAATCGTTGCTGCAACAATACGCGATACACCGATGCCGTAACAACCCATTGTTAGGACTTGTGATTTTCCAGTTTCGGCAAGTACGTTAGCATTGAGTTTTTTGCTATAATTATCGCCTAATTGGAAGATATGACCGACCTCAATACCGCGCGCTATATCCAATGTGCCTTGACCATCAGGGCTGGCATCACCGACTACTACATTACGTAAATCTGCGGTTTCAGGTTCAGTCAAATCACGATCCCAATTTACACCAGTTAAGTGTTTATCGTTTTTATTAGCTCCGCAAACAAAATCTGCTACCTGTGCTGCAGCACGATCAACAATTACAGCAATACTTAAATCAACTGGGCCAATTGAGCCGATATTAGCGCCACAACATTGGTAAACTTGTTCAGCCGTAGCAAAGGTGAGTGGTGAAGCCACAATAGGGTGTTTTTCGGCTTTAAGCTCGTTTAATTCATGATCGCCACGCAAGACTAAGGCAACCACCGAGCCTTCTTCCGTGCCTTCAACCAATAATGTTTTTAGGCATTGGGTGGCTGGAATAGCTAAAAAATCACATACCTCATCAATAGTATGTTTTTTAGGAGTGTCAACTGTTGTCATAGTGGCTGTAGCATCAGGGCGAACACCTGCTGGAGCAATGGCTTCAGCTAATTCAACATTGGCGGCATAATCACTGCTATCACTAAAGGCAATCGCATCTTCACCGGAGCTGGCTAATACATGAAACTCATGGGATACATTGCCACCGATGCTACCAGTATCAGCGTGTACGGAGCGAAACTTAAGACCAATATTCTCAAAAATGCGGTTATAAGTAGCAAACATATCATCATAGGTTTGTTGTAAGGACTCTTGATCTATATGGAAAGAATAAGCATCTTTCATCAAGAATTCCCGCGCGCGCATAATACCGAAACGAGGACGGATTTCATCGCGGAATTTAGTTTGAATTTGGTAAAACGTAATCGGTAATTGCTTATAACTACGAATTTCTTGGCGTACTAAATCGGTGATTACTTCTTCATGCGTAGGACCATAACAAAATTCACGGCTATGACGATCAGTCATGCGCAATAGTTCAGGACCATATTGTTCCCAACGTTCACTTTGTTGCCAAAGCTCGGCCGGTTGCACGGATGGCATTAATATTTCTTGCGCACCTGCTCGCGCCATTTCTTCGCGAATAATAGCCTCTATTTTGCGTAATACCTTTAGCCCTAAAGGTAGCCAAGTATAAAGACCAGATGCGAGACGGCGGATTAAACCCGCACGTAACATAAGCTGATGACTGATGACTTCTGCATCAGCAGGTGTCTCTTTTAAGGTGGCAATAAGTAGTTGGGATGTGCGCATATAATTTATGTAAACCTGTAGTCTGGGTATATA
>CAYTAM010000185.1:0-3648 GCA_964435685.1 uncultured Methylophaga sp.
ATATAAATGCCTGAGACTTTCTTAACCGAAAGAACCCTATGAACCTGATCCAGTTAATACTGGCGTAGGGACAGGCCGAGATACCCATTTTGATACTCTTTCCAGAGTAGATCAACGTTATCCCCCCTGTCCTTTTTATTATTTTAAAAAGGATCCTCATGAAATTTAAAACTTTATCTGCTGTTATTGCAGCGTTACTTTCAACTAATGTATTTGCTGATGAATCATCAATTGAACTACCATCAATGGTCGTCAGTGCTGACTTTAGACCCAGTCTTGCACAAGAAACACCTATCAGCTTAACCACAATAGATAGCGAAACCATCAAATCTCGTGGCGCGCAACATATTGAAGATGTGCTCAATCTTGCACCCAATGTCAATATTTCTAGTGGTGCATCACGTGGTCAGTTTTTTCAAATTCGTGGTATGGGTGCTCGTAGCCAATTTTCAGCGCCCATTAATCCATCTGTAGGCTTGATTATTGACGGTATTGATTTCAGCAGAACTGGGGGTGCCGCAACCTTGTTTGATATTGAACAAGTGGAGATCTTTCGCGGTCCTCAAGGTACACGTTTTGGTAGCAACGCACTTGCCGGTGTGATTAATATGCAAAGCAAACAGCCTAGTGAGGACTTAGAAATCCATATCGAATCTGGCATAGCCGAATATAATACGCATCACCTAGGCGTTGCCGTTGGTGGCGCACTTATTGAGGGGAAATTACTAGGGCGAGGTTCGGTTCATACTTATCAATCAGATGGCTATATGGATAATGATTTTTTAAACCGCGATAATACGCACAATCGTGATGAAATCACTGCTCGCGGTCACTTACAATGGCTAGTCAGTGATGACTTAACGGTTGATTTAAATATTCTGCACTTAAATATCGACAATGGTTATGATGCCTTTACACTTGATAATAGTCGAAACTCATTGGCCGATGAACCGGGTGAAGACAAACAGCGCACCAACGCCTTTGCGTTAAAAACAGATTGGCGTGCCAGTGATGCCGTGCAATTACAGTCAGCGGTTACCTATGTAAAGTCTGATATTGTATATAGCTATGATGCCGATTGGGGCTTTATCGGTCAGTTTGCAGCTGGTTTATTCCCTTACACAGGCTTTGAAGAGTTCAAACGTGATCGCGAAAACTACTCATTCGAACTAAAAGCATTATCAAATGAGCAAGGTTTATTATTTAACGGCTCAACTGAATGGGTGTTGGGTTTTTATTATTTATCACAAGATGAAGATCTGGATCTAGCTTCACCTTGGACACCGTTGATCAATGAGTACCAAACTAAAAATACCGCTATTTTTGGACAATTTGATAGCCACTTAACTGAAAAATTAACACTTATTACCGGGCTTCGAGTTGAATATTTTGAAGCCGATTATAGTGATTCAAATGCGCTTGATATTGATACCAGTGAAACACTTTTCGGTGGCAAGCTAGGCTTGAACTACCAAGTTAATGATGATCAACTGCTTTATACCTCATTATCACGGGGTTACAAATCAGGTGGCGTGAATAATAATGATGCATTGCCCGTTTCAAAACGTGAATTTGATACCGAATATATGTGGAGTTTAGAAGCGGGTATTAAGTCATCATGGCTTGATGGCGACTTAATAACAAATATTAATGCTTTTTATTCGCTACGCCGAGATGCGCAAGTAAAAAGCTCGGTTGTCGTGGGTATAGGTGAGTTTGAAGACTCCATTGCCAATGCCGCTAAAGGCACAAACTACGGAATAGAGGCCGATCTAGACTGGTCAATCAACAATCAATGGCGCTTGTTTGCCGCAATAGGTTTATTAAACGCCAAGTTCGATGAGTATGACAATCCAGATTTATCGAGTATTAATGTAGAAGGCCGGCGCCAAGCCCATGCTCCTACCTACCAATTTAATATTGGCAGTGAAGTGTACCTTTCTCAAAATTGGACATTTAGGGTCAACTTAGAAGGCAAGGATGATTTCTATTTCTCTAATAGCCACAACGAGAAATCAACATCCTACGCACTGGTTAATTCTAGTCTTGATTATAAAAATGGCGATTGGAAAGTGACACTGTGGGGTAGAAACTTATTTGATAGAGAGTATGCGACCCGAGGATTCTTTTTTGGTAATAATCCAAGCAAAGGTTATGTCAATGAGAACTATACCCAACAAGGTGATCCTCGTATAATTGGTTTATCGTTGAGTTACGACTATTAAAAACAGTTGCTAGCCCTCCCCCTGTTGGGGAGGGTTGGGTGGGGAGAATAAAATGGATTTAACACACCTAGCTAGAAACCTAAGAAAAAATCAAACAGATGCTGAGCAAATATTATGGCTTCAACTAAGGGCAAAACGTTTTCTAAATTATAAGTTTCGTAGGCAGTTCCCTATTGAACCCTATATTGTCGATTTTGTGTGTTTAGATTTGAAGCTTATTATTGAGTTAGATGGATCGCAACACCAAGAACAGCAAGAGTATGATTTAGAGCGCACTGAGTTTTTAACTCAACGTGGCTTTAAGGTTATTCGTTTCTGGAATAATGCTATTTTTAATAATCTTGATGGCGTGTTAGAAAGTCTTCGTTTGCAGGTAGAATCACAAAAAACATTGAGTAGTAATAATTAGATCCCCCTCACCCAACCCTCTCCCTCTGGAGAGGGCTTTAAAAAAATATAGCCCTCCCCTTGCTGGGGAGGCTTGGGTGGGGAGCATAAATTAAAAAGGTAACAATAAATGAGAATTTCCGTAGACATTAGCTTGTATCCGCTCAATGAAAACTATATTGAGCCAATCCTGACATTTATCGCTAAATTAGAAACCAACCCCAAACTAATCGTTAAACGAAACAGCCTGAGCACACAAGTATTTGGTGAATTCCGCGATGTAATGGCATGTTTAAATGATGAAATTGAGGCAGTGTTTGATGTGCTACCCGCTTCTGCTTTTGTATTAAAAATGGTCGGCTCTGATCGCGCAGATATTGTTGATGTTTGATTCTGCGTTATTTGACACAACTATAAATGCCCTCTCAGCCATGTCCGGCTGGGAGGTGTTTGCTGCGTCATTAGGTATTATTTATATCATCCTAGCCGCACGGGAATCACAATGGTGCTGGCCTTTTGCCTTTGTTAGTACGGTAATTTACACCGTTTTATTTTGGGAAGGGCAACTGCCCATGCAGGCCTTACTCAACTTTTATTATATGGGCATGGCGGTATATGGCTATTTGCTTTGGAAAAAGCACGGCAATATAGAAGATAACTTAATTATCACTAGCTGGTCATGGCTACTGCAAATACAGTTTGTGATTATTGGTGCTTTTTTAACTTATATTGTGGGTATTTACCTAACGCATTATCAACTATCTCAAAGCCCTTATCTCGATGCTGGCGTAACCGTGTTCTCAGTGATGAATACATGGTTGATGGCTCAAAAGATCCTACAAAACTGGCCTTATTGGATTGTTATCAACTCCGCTGCCATTGTGTTGTATGTTCAAAATGGCTTCTATGCCACAGTTGTTATGTTCAGTATCTATTTTATTTTAGCGACGGCGGGCTATATCAGTTGGCAAAAACGCTACCGCCAACAACTGAGTTGAAGCTTGCACTATAAAAGGGTAAAATCAATACAAACAAT
>CAYTAM010000186.1:0-3642 GCA_964435685.1 uncultured Methylophaga sp.
CCCTAAATCTTCACAGATTGAATGATTACGGGTATAGATCTCCGATTTCTAAATGACTAAATTGTTTTGCATTATCACATACTTATTGTTGTGGAATAAATACGCTTGGGGATCTTGGCTGTTTATGGGAAAATGGTGCGTTATTAATCTAGCAACAATTTAGCTGTTATGCCCTCTCCCTCCAATATTATTTCATTGCCACTCAAACTTCCCTCTAAAAGCGGCCAACTTTATCGTGCTGGTCAGCTTTATGGCAGTGCTCATGGTTTATTGTTGGCTCAAGTAGCACAGCAACATGATGGCCCACTGCTAATCTTAACCAATGACACCGCCACAGCACAGCGCTTAGAAATTGAAACTCGCTTTTATATGGGTGAAAAAGTACTGCCCATTTTGCATTTTCCCGATTGGGAAACACTGCCTTATGACACCTTTTCACCCCATCAAGATATTATTTCGGAACGCTTAGAAACACTGCATCAATTGCCTGATTTCAAGCAAGGTCTATTGTTTGTTCCTATAGCAACCTTAATGCATCGCATCGCTCCCCGAGCTTTTTTAGACGGTAATACACTTAAATTAACAATCGGCGATCAATTTAATATTGAAACATGGCGCAGTCGATTAGAAAAAGCTGGTTATCGCTATGTATCACAGGTGATGGAACACGGTGAGTTTGCAGTGCGGGGGGCGATTATTGATTTGTATCCAATGGGCAGCAAATTGCCTTTTCGGATTGATTTATTTGATGATGAAATTGATACTTTAAGAACCTTCGATCCCGAAACACAACGTTCAATTGAAACGCTTGATACCATTCAATTATTGCCCGCGCGTGAATTCCCAGTTACTGATGATAGCGTGCAATTATTCCGCCAACAATTTCGGCATAATTTTGAAGGCGATCCGCAAAAAAGCTTAATTTATCGTGAAGTTACCGCTGGCAATATGCCTGGCGGTATTGAATATTATTTGCCGCTGTTTTTTGAACAAACCAGTAGCTTGATGGATTATTTGCCTGAATCCACTCTGCTGATTAATATTAACGATCCCCATCAAGCTGCCACTGATTTTTGGCAAGAAATTGAACAGCGTTACCAACAACATCAGCTTGATGCTGAAAGACCGTTGCTTGCCCCTAATGAAGTCTTCTTTGCCGTTGACCAATTGTTCGCAAAGTTCAAACAATACCGCCGCATTCATGCGCAATCATTTGAATTAGATACCGCCGCAGGCAACCATAATTATGCCACCATAATTCCACCACAACTCACTTTAAATGCACAGCAAGGTAAAACCTGTGAAGCACTAACACGGTTTATTGATAACTTCGATGGCAGAATATTATTTGCCGCAGAAACAGCCGGACGACGACAAACATTACTTGAACTACTAGGTGACAATGCTATCTCACCCAAAGTATATGACAACTGGGATGACTTTTTAGCCGATGATATACCGCTAGGGATCACGGTTGCACCTTTAGAACACGGGCTAATATTACAAGATGCAAATATTGCCATCATTGCTGAGCCACAACTGTTCGGCCAGCAGGTTATGCAACGTCGTCGCCGTAGTCGTAAAAAGCGTGATGCCGATGCAGTCATTAAAAACTTGGCCGAGCTTACTATTGGCGATGCCGTTGTTCACGAAGATCATGGTGTGGGGCGTTATCTTGGTCTGCAAACCCTGGATGTCGGTGATGTGGTCACTGAATATGTCACCTTAGAATATGCTAAAGGTGACAAACTTTATGTGCCTGTTGCTGCCTTAGATCTAATTAGCCGTTATTCAGGTGCAGCGCCTGAGTTAGCACCATTACATCGACTAGGTTCGGGGCAATGGCAAAAAGCACGCCGTAAAGCGGCTGAAAAAGTGCGCGATATTGCGGCTGAATTACTGGATCTTTATGCGCAACGTGCTGCCCACAAAAAAGTACCGCTTGATAAGCCCGATGACAGTTATGCGGTCTTTGAATCACAATTCCCATTTGAAACCACGCCTGATCAGCAAGATGCCATTGATGATGTCATTAAAGATATGACCTCAGACACGCCAATGGATCGTCTTATCTGTGGGGATGTTGGTTTTGGTAAGACTGAAGTAGCGATGCGTGCTGCTTTTTTAGCCACCCAATCTGGCAAACAGGTGATGATTTTAGTGCCGACAACCCTGCTTGCCAAGCAACACTATGAAAACTTTAAAGATCGCTTTGCTGATTGGCCGGTTCATATTGCAGTGATGTCACGTTTTCAAACTAAAAAACAGATTGATCATGTTAAAGAAGCAATGACCGCTGGCAAAGCCGATATTATTATCGGCACCCATAAGCTTATTCAGCAAGATATTAACCCTAAACGATTAGGCTTATTTATTCTCGATGAAGAACATCGCTTTGGTGTTAACCAAAAAGAAAAGATCAAAAAATATCGCTCTGAAATTGATGTGCTGACCTTAACAGCGACACCGATCCCCCGCACCTTAAATATGTCGATTTCAGGCATTCGTGATTTATCAATTATTGCGACACCACCACCGCGAAGATTGGCTATTAAAACCTTTGTACAACAATGGGATAACAATACGATTCGTGAAGGTATATTGCGTGAAATAAAGCGTGGCGGTCAGGTCTATTTTCTGCACAATAAAGTTGAAGATATTGATCGTATTGCCCGCGAACTTGAACAGATCATTCCCGAAGCAAATGTAGGGGTTGCCCACGGTCAAATGCGCGAACGTGATCTTGAACATGTTATGCTGGATTTTTATCATCAGCGTTTTAATGTACTGGTTTGCACCACTATTATCGAAACAGGTATAGACATTCCATCAGCCAATACTATCTTTATTGATCGTGCTGATAAGCTTGGTTTAGCTCAGCTATATCAAATTCGCGGTCGTGTCGGTCGCTCTCACCATCGTGCTTATGCCTATTTGATTGTTCCGCCTGAAAAGACGATGACTAACGATGCAATAAAACGATTAGAAGCCATTGAGTCAATAGAAGATTTAGGTGCTGGTTTCACCTTGGCAACACATGATATGGAAATTCGCGGTGCCGGCGAATTATTAGGCGATGAACAAAGCGGGCAAATGCAAGAAATTGGTTTTGGGCTTTATAATGAATTATTAGAACGCGCTGTTACCGCTTTAAAATCAGGTAAAGATCCTAGTGTGGATGGACTTGATCGCCAATTCATTGAAATTGACCTGCATGTGCCGGCATTGATACCCAATGATTATTTAGCTGATGTACATAGCCGCCTTATTTTATACAAACGTATTTCAGCCGCAAAAGATAATGAAACCTTACGCGAGTTACAAGTAGAAATGATTGACCGCTTTGGCTTATTACCCGAACAAATTCAGACTTTATTTGCCATTCACGAGATCCGATTTAAAGCTAAAGCATTAGGTATACGTAAGATTGACGTCTATGAGCAAGGCGGTCGGATCTTATTTGATAAAGAACCCAATATAGATCCTATGACTATTATCCAACTCATTCAATCACCAGCCGCCAAATATAAACTTGATGGTCAAGATAAATTGCGCTTTACTGAAAATATGATCGATGCCGATAGCCGCTTACTGGTATTAAATAAGCTCTTAGATAAGTTATCAACATAAATTTAGGATATA
>CAYTAM010000187.1:0-3628 GCA_964435685.1 uncultured Methylophaga sp.
TATATAAGAGACTACTAAAATCTACACCACCCATTGCGACACCAATGGGTGGCATCACTACATCAGCAACTAATAATGAAACAATTTTACCAAAAGCGACACCGATGATGATACCGACTGCCATATCAACGACATTGCCTTTTGTGGCAAAATCTTTAAACTATAAAAACGTGAAGTGTTTAACACTATGAACCGAAAAACGATATTTAATCCAAGTCTTTCAAGACGTACTATTGTAAAAGTAGGGCTAGGCGGACTATTTTCATCAATGATTAATACACCATTGTTAGCTCAGACACTATTAAATCAGTCTGTTAAACGAGATTTATTAGGTTTTTCTGCTATTGCCATTGCACATTTACGTGATGATGTGATTGTGCCAGAAGGTTATAGTGTTGAGGTGTTTTATTGTTGGGGCGATCCCATTTCAGACGGTGCGCCATTTAAAATGGATGCTTCCAATACAGCACAACAACAATTGCAACAGGCGGGTATGCACCATGATGCTTTGCAGTTTTATTCATTGCCAAAATCATCACATAATGCAGAGCGGGGTTTATTGGTGATGAACCATGAGTATATTGATCCACAGATTTTACATGCTGACGGTGGCGCGCTTGATTCACTGAGTCGCTATACAAAAGAAAAAACATTGAAAGAACAATATGCCCATGGCGTATCGGTGATTGAAATTAATCAAGAAAAGGGCAGGTGGCAGATTGTTCGGCCTTCTCAATATGCACGGCGCATTACCGCGACTACACCGATGGCTGTTTCAGGGCCTGTAGCAGGCACACATTTTATTAGAACAGAAGCCGATCCAAAAGGGCAGCAGATCTTGGGCACATTTAATAATTGCGCACATGGTAAAACCCCGTGGGGAACCTATCTAACATGTGAAGAAAATTTCCATAATTATTTTCATGTTTCGACGAAGAAAAATATTTCCAAAAAACAAAGTGAGGCATGGCAACGCTACAGTATCAAGCATAGTTATTATGGCTGGCATCACCATGATGAACGGTTTGATGCCAGTCAACATCCTAATGAGCCTAATCGTTTTGGTTGGATAGTTGAGTTTGATCCTTTTGATCCTAAGAGCCAGCCCGTTAAAAGAACAGCAATGGGCCGTTTTGCTCATGAAAATGTGGCACATAACATTGCTAAAAATGGTCAGATTGCACTTTATTCAGGTGATGATGCTAAGTTCGAATATGTTTATAAATTTATTACTAAACACCGCTGGGACGGCACGCAAGGTGCACATCATGGTCAGTTATTAGATGAAGGTGTGTTGTATGCTGCTCGTTTTGATGAAGATGGTGCAGGAGTGTGGCTGCCACTTATCCACGGGCAAGGAGGACTAACAGCAGAAAATGGATTTGAAAGCCAGGCAGATATTTTAGTGCATGCGCGGATGGCGGCCGATTTCATGGGAGCGACACCGATGGATCGACCCGAGTGGATTACTACCCATCCCGATACCGGTGAGGTGTATGTAGCAATGACCAACAATTCGAGCCGAGGTGATAACAATAAGGCTAGTAGCGATGCTGCTAACCCACGAGATGATAATTATTTTGGTCATATTATGAAGATAATTGAAGATGATGCCACCAGCATCGATTTCAATTGGGATTTATTTGCATTAGCGGGTGATACGGAGAGTAATGCTACGATTAACGGTGATAGTTATGCCTGCCCTGATGGCTTGATGATTGATGACCGAGGCGTACTATGGGTGCAAACAGATATTAGCTCCAGCAAGTTAAATGCAGGTAAGTTTGCTCAATTTGGCAATAATCAAATGCTGGCGGTCGATCCTGTTACTGGTGAAAGCAGACGGTTTTTAACAGGGCCTATTGCTTGTGAGGTTACCGGTGTGACGATGACAGCTGATCTAAAAACAATGTGGGTTAATATTCAACATCCCGGTGAAGCTGTGCCAATGGTAATGCAAAAACAAGGTAGAAAAAAATCTCCAGAAAAGCCAAATGCAGCCAGTAATTGGCCTGATCATCATAAAAATGGCAGACCGCGTTCAGCTACAGTTATGATCACTAAAAATGATGGCGGCATTATTGGTAGTTAAGATTTTTTTGCTTTCTTAGCAGTTTTCTCAATACGCATGGCGGCATCAGCCGCAGCAATAAGTGATGCGGCATCTTTACCATCGTTAGGATAAAGCGCAATACCGACACTGATATTGATATGAAGAACAAACCAATCCATGGAAATGTCATGTGCAATAACCGCTCTTATTTTGTCTGCTACTTGCGTTGGATCATGTTTATCTTCGCGAGAGGATTCAAGTAATACCATAAATTTATCACAGCCTAAGCGGCCGACCACATCACTTTCGCGTAGTGTGGAACGCAAGCGATCTGCAATAATAATTAATAGGTCATCACCTACTTTATGGCCATGTTCATCATTGATAGCTTTAAAATTATCAAGATCAATAAGCAATACTGCTATTTTAGATCTATTCCGCTTAGCGTGGCTTAATAATTGTTTCAACTGTTCTTGTATAAAAACCCGATTGGCAAGCCCCGTAAGATCGTCATAAAACGCTAATTTCTTTAATATAACTTCTTGCTGTTGTAACTTTTGGTTTAGTAGTGTTAGTTCTGTTGTTTGCTCACTGACTTGTTGTACTACCTTTGCATCGCTTTCAACCGCTAGTTTTTGATGAAGTTTAAGTGTTTGCTGATGTGTAATAATAATGCGGTGACTTAATGCAAAAACAAGAAGCAATATAAAAATCATACTGCTTAGAGTAAGCGCATAATGTGCCATCCATGAGTCAGTAAGCCAGCCCAATTCAGCCACCGCAAATAGGCTTATTCCAAAAAGCAGAATAAGCCAAGCAATTAAATAAATTTGGGCAGCACGCTCACCTTGCAAACATGCGCTAGTGCAGGCAGCTATTGCGGTAAAACATAAAATAAAAATAAGTAATGCAATGGCGTATAAAGCATAGCTTAGTGGAATAAATAGGCTTGCAATTAATGTTAAAAAAAACGCTAACAACAGGCGGTATAATACCTTGTCTAGTTTTGGAGATTTAATGGCAGTGGCTAGAAAACAACGAGAAAACTGTGTAGCAAACACGCCTGCAAGTGCTAATCCGATAGGTAATGATGCTAAATTCCACTGTGGTGAGTTTGGCCACAATAACGTAGACCATACCCCGTTAAAAGAGCCGAAAGCAAGCAATATTGCAGCTGTAAGTAAAGCATAATAGAGATAGCTGATCTTTCGGAGTGAAATAAACAATAAAAAGTTATAAGTAAGCAGACTTAATAATGCACCGATATACATATGGATCCAAAAAGGACTCATTTGCTTAGAATTGATTGTGTTTAGAACAGTGTCAACGGCAACGATGGCTTCAGCGTATACCAACGAAAATATAGCGGTGAACAATAAAACGCAAAAGCTGAGCCCAAGTTTCTTAAGTAAGGAATAAGACATGTTCTCCTCTGCTTGATTAGGGTAGTTTAAAAAATTTCGTCAGTATCAAATTTCAGGCTATACCCAAAATACTTGAAGATGCAGGTTTACCTTTTTCGTCACTCCTGCATGCTTTTAGCGGGAGTCTAGGAGCTTGTCCGAGAATAGAGAA
>CAYTAM010000188.1:0-3553 GCA_964435685.1 uncultured Methylophaga sp.
ATACCAGAAGTAGCGATTGCCATCATTGCAATTGATAATGTTTTCAGCTTCATAAAGTTTTCCTCTATTGCTTTAATATAATTTAAGACACAATTCTGTTTAATTAAAAACAGAACGCGTTGGGGAACATTAATCCCAGTGAAATCATTAGTCAAGCATATTCCCCCTTTTTTTAAGACTTTTTCCGTATTATTTTCGGGAAGTTTTTCCCGAAGTTATAACTACCTGAAAATAAAGAAAAATATTTTTGAACTAGATCTCACTTTTGATCAGCGATCCATGTCACTGCTAACTTGATTGCTGCTAATGTGCGCTCAGATCCCAGTAATTCAAGAGTAATATCGAGCGGTGGCGACACGGTGTTGCCCGTAATTGCAACACGTATAGGCTGTGCAACCTTACCCATGCCAATATCTCTAGCTACTGAACACTCTTTTATATGGTTATGTATTAGTTCCGCTCGCCATTGCGGCAATGTCGATAGACGTTGAAGCATATCTTTTAATATATCTGCACTCGCTGATGTCAGATTATTACCCGCCGCTTTTTCATCATACTCTGTCACTTCTTTATAGAAGAAACAGCTATTGGTCGCCATCTCCGCTAATGTCTTTGCCCGTGCTTGCTGCAACTCAACAACCTTGCTTAACTCCGGACCCTTCATCAAATCAATATTCAACTGTCCCATATGCCAACTTAGATGACGTGCAATATGTTGCGGTGAGCCAGTTTTAATATAGTGCTGGTTTAGCCATAATAATTTATCGGTGTTAAATGCAGACGCTGACTTATTGACATCGACAATATCAAATAATGAAATCATTTCATCCATTGAGAATATTTCTTGATCGCCATGTGACCAACCTAGCCGAACTAGATAGTTTAATAAGGCTTCGGGCAAATAGCCTTGATCACGATAACTCATCACGCTGACCGCACCATGACGCTTTGAAAGACGCGCACCATCATCACCCAAAATCATCGGCAAATGGGCAAACACAGGAACATCAGCCTGCAATGCTTTAAAGATATTAATCTGTCTCGGTGAATTATTTAAATGATCATCACCACGAATAATATGCGTCAATCTCATATCAACATCATCAACAACAACCGTTAAATTATAAGTAGGACTACCATCTGGTCGAGCAATAATTAAATCATCCAGCTCACTATTCTGAAATTCAACATTTCCCCGAATAACATCTTTAACAATGACGCTACCTTGTATTGGGTTCTTAAAACGAATAACAGGCGACACATCTTGTTTTGGTTTTTGTAAATGTCGGCAACGACCATCATAGCGCGGTTTTTCTTTATTAGCTCGCTGTTGTTGGCGCAAGGTTTCCAACTCATCTTTTGAGCAATAACAATAATAGGCATCGCCTTGCTCTAATAGCTGAGCAATCACTTCTTTATAACGATCAAAACGCTGAGTTTGATAAAAGGGTCCTTCATCATAGTCTAATCCAAGCCAAGCCATGCCTTCTAAGATGGCATCCACCGATCCTGCGGTCGAACGTTCTAGGTCAGTATCTTCAATCCGCAAAATAAACTGACCACCATGCTTGCGGGCATAAAGCCATGAAAACAATGCAGTACGTGCTCCGCCTACATGTAAATACCCTGTTGGGCTAGGTGCAAATCGAGTGCGAATGGTCATATTTTAGTCTCTCAAACTGGATATTGGGTATAGATCTAGGTTATTGTATCAGCATGTCACCTATATATAAGGTATTAGCCATGAATAGATTGCTACTTTTTTTATCTGCCATACTGCCATTATTACTGATTACCGCTTGCAATAATGACAGCAATAATAACTATCCTATTCAAAAAGTAACGGAGGGGATCTATTACCATCAAGGCGTTCATCAAGATCCTTCTGAGGAAAATATCGGCGCTATCGCTAATGTTGGTTTTATCATTGGGGAACGATGTGTTGCTGTGATTGATAGTGGCGGCAGTTATTTAGAAGGTAGCTATTTACGCCAAGCCATTAAAGATAAAACCGACTTACCTGTATGCTATGTGATTAATACCCATGTCCATCCAGACCATATCTTTGGTAATGCCGCCTTCAAAGCCGATACCCCTGAGTTTATCGGTCATGAAAAGCTACCCGCAGCCATGGCCGCTCGCCAAGTTTTTTTTGCTAGAGTCTTCAAAGAAACATTAGGTTCCGCCTATGAAGGAACGGAATTTATTCCCCCAACACGCACTGTTTCCGTAGAAAGCCCGCTAACACTCGACCTAGGAAATAGACTACTAACCCTCACCGCTTATACCACGGCTCACACCGATCATGATCTCACTGTATTTGATAACCAAACAAAAACATTGTGGACAGGAGACTTATTATTTATGGGTCGCATTCCTGTCTTGGATGGTAACCTTAATGGTTGGCTAGCTATAATGGAAGAGCTTAAAACACTAGACCTAAACTATGTTGTTCCTGGACACGGTATTGCCAGCGCAGATCAATGGCAACAAGGCTTAACAAATCAAATTCGTTATTTCACCACGCTACGTGATGAAATTCGGATTATCATCGCTGATATGGGTACGATTGAGCAAGCATCAGAGCAAGTGGCAATATCCGAGCAAAACAGTTGGGAACTTTTCCCACAATATCATCGTCGTAATATTACAGCCGCATTCGTACAACTTGAATGGGAATAATAGTCAAACCGTGGAGAGATACAATGTATAACAAACTATTGCCGTTGTTAGTCGCCAGTTTATCGTTAGCTTTTTTTAGTCAATCCGCTACTGCCGCAACACCGACAGAACCTTTGTGGCCAGTATTAAAAATTGCGTATTTTGGTGATAGGACTATTCGTGAGGATGCTACAGATTTATTGGTTCTTGAAGCACCAAAACGTGCTGAAGATGCTGCTATTGTACCTATTAGCATTAAATCATTGCAGCCTCAAACTAAAGACAAATACATTAAAAACGTCCACTTTATTATTGATAATAATCCTGTGCCTTATTCGGCAAATTTCACTCTATCACCCGATTTAGGTTTGGTCTATATTGCAACACGTATGCGCGTTCAGGAATACACTTATATTCGCGCTATTGCTGAAATGAATGATGGTTCATTACACATGGTATCACGTTTTGTAAAAGCCTCAGGCGGCTGTAGTGCACCCGCAGGTAAAGACGCAGCAGCAGCATTAGCACGCTTAGGTAAAATGCAAATTCGTATGCGCACACCCGTGATCGGCGAACCAGTAACCGCCCAAGTTATTATCAGCCACCCTAACTATAGTGGCTTGCAGTTTGATCAGCAGTCTCGTCAATACATTCCTGAACATCATGTTTCAAAAATCGATATCAGCTATAATGATAAAACACTGATTTCTGTTGATATGGGCATTTCTATAAGTGAAGATCCTAGTATTCGTTTTACATTCACCCCTACCGAAGCGGGCACCCTAAAAGCACATGTGAAAGACACTAAAGATCAAGAGTTTGTTCAACAAAAAGAAATCATCTAAAACGTGGCATTCTATGCTATACCCGTAATCATTCAATCTGTAAATTT
>CAYTAM010000189.1:0-3534 GCA_964435685.1 uncultured Methylophaga sp.
GACAAACTTAGGTGGTGTGTTAAGCGTATTTAGCCTATAAGACCTTTAATTATTAACAAACTTTAATAGTTAAAAGCTAAATTAAAGAAGCCCGGCATCTGTGTCGGGCTTTTTTTATGGATTAATGGAACATTTAAGCATAGAATGATGTCTTTAATTTAGCTATTTAATTAGGAAGCAACAATGAATGTAATAAATAAACTATCAATTTTTATACTTGGGCTAATGGCGAGTATCAGCATATCGTATGCAGGTGACTTTGAAGCGTTAAAGGGGCAAACTTCTGTTAGAGTATGCGCCGATGCTTATAACCTGCCTTTCTCAAATAAGGAGTTAGAAGGCTTTGATAATAAAATTGCAGAACTGATCGGGGAAGAGTTAGGTATTCCGGTAGAATATTACTGGTTTCCACAGCGAATTGGATTTACCCGCAATACGCTTAATAAAATTGATCAGGAAACAGGGCGTTTTATGTGTGACTTAGCTATGGGTGTGCCTGCAGGTCCAGGACGGATGTTGACAACAAAGCCCTATTTCAAGTCTATAAATGTGATGGTTTATCGCTCCGGTGAAGGGTTTGAGTTAAATAGAATAAGTGATATTACAACATTAAAAGAGCAAGGAAAAAAGCTTACAATAGGTCTATTTGATAGAGCGATTGAAACGGAAATATTGCTAAATAATGGCTTAAGCGAAGAAATAGTCTATTATCAGTTTATGACAGGTGATACCAGCGTGTATGCTGGGCGTATTGTTGAAGATGAACTGGCTCAAGGCAATATTGATGTTGCTTTTGTGTGGGGGCCAATAGGGGGTTATTTTGCAAGTAAATCAGCTATACCGATGACAGTGGTGCCATTAGATGAGTTGGGCGAAAGGTATATATTTAGTTTTGCATTAGGTGTGCGTAAACAAGACAAAGAATGGCGTGATTTACTTGATGGTATTATGGAGCATCGTAAAGATGATATTGCGGCAATTATCAATGAATACAACTTACCTTCGCTTGCTAACGTAGAGACAACAAAGCGAAAGTAGAAAAGTAGTCCAAAAAAGGCGCACAAGGAGGAGGATGCCGATTTGGCTGTAAGTTCTACCGAAGCTATTCAACGCTAGCCTGAATAATTGCTCTTAAATCATTGTTGATCCGTTTCGCAAAATCATTTTGGCGTTGATTCTTGGTATTCGTTATCATTAACCTAGTGCCAACAATAACGCCGTCCATTGCTTCGCGGACAGTAATAATACAGGGCATATCATTAATAAGATCCGGGTTTATTGCCATCATTTCTTTAGCGTAGGTGATATTACAAAAATTAATAACCGTAGAAAGTGGGTAATTCTTATCACCGCGATCACGGACAGCTTGACCAATATTACTACGGTGAATAATACGGTAATTGTGCTCTGAAATAGCAATATCAACATTTGCTAAGGTTTCTTCAAAATCATATTCACTAGCAAGCTGATATAGTCGACTTGGGTTTTCACTGCTATTGTTACACGCCGTTATACAGCCTAGTAGCAAGATAACAATAAAATGAATCTTTAAGCTTAGTTTTGTGGTCACAGTTATAGCTCGAATTGATTTATTATATTAGAGATCATTATACTGCAATTTTTTAGTGTATTGTGATCTCTACAAACAAATAGAGTAACATTTTTAAAGAGGTATTGTTATTGTGAAAAAAATTTGGTTTTCTCTAAGTGCGGCGGGTTTTTGGATGCTATTATCGGCGGGCGCATATGCCGGTGGAGGCTTTTCTGATATTAATAATGAGTTATTTAATAAAGCACATTTAAAAAATATTTTACAGCCAGCAACCTTACATTATAAGTATAAAAAGCAAAGTTTTATCGATGGTAACCGTGAAGATATTGTTGATGTTAAGGTAACAAATATTCGTAATACCGGTCGTCGCGATACACAATTTGATTTTTTCACCGGCGACTATAACCGACCTTACCAAGATCGTAACAATCAGCAAGGTAATAGTGTTTTTGTATTGTATTTGGAGTTTGATATCCGTGAACTTGATCGCTTAACAGGTGGGGAGTGGGCATATTTTCAGAGGAAAATTCGATGGGCCTTAGCCAAAGGGCCTAAAGTAGAGGAAGTAGAGATAGAACATGATGGTAAAACAATAACAGCAAGGCAATATACCATTCAACCTTTTGTTAATGATCCTAAAAATTCACGTTATAGATTATATGCAAACAAGTATTACATTTTTACTTTGTCGGAAGATATTCCCGGTGAGATATATCAAATTCGTACTATTGTGCCCGATGGTAAAACATGGCAACAAGGTGATGAAGTGATAACGGAAGAAACACTTACTTTTATCGGTATTACCTATGCAGAGGATGAGAAAGAATAGGCTTATTTTACGATTTTTAGGCCAGGTCTGCTTTTTTTAGGTGTAGTCGACTTATTCGATAGCTTGGATGGCGAGGGTGAAGTGTCATCATCAGTGAAGAACATGCCTTGATTGTTTTCTTTACCATAAATAGCAAGCACAGCTATGATGGGGATGAATAGCTCCGTAGGCTTGCCTGAGAACCGAGCAGAGAAGCTAATCCAGTCATTATCAGCATGGAAGTTAGCCACCGCATCAGGCGCAATATTAAGGATGATTTTTTCATCATTTATATATTGATGCGGTACTTGTACACCGTTAAAGCTGGTATTAACCAGCAAATAAGGTGTCTGCTGATTGTCCTGTAGCCATTCATAAATAGCTCTAATCAAATATGGTTTTTGAGGGGTCATGGGCGCATTGCTCGTTCTATGTTACTTAGGCTGGCTTGAAAGCTCTTTCGTGAAAAAATACGTTGAGCATAGTCTTCCACTGCTTTTGCCTTTGAGGGTAGTTTAATATTAAGTAGTGGTAAACGCCATAGTAATGGTGCTAAGCTACAATCTAATAATGAAAAGTCTTTACTCATAAAAAAAAGATTATCTGCAAACAAAGGCGCAAGTACAGTGAGATCTTGTTGTAGTATTTTGCGAGCTTTAGCTACTTTACCTTTTTCTAAACCTAGCAGCGCATTCCATTGTGCATACCAATCACTATTAATTCGATGTAGCATTAACCGCATATTGGCGCGGGCAATAGGGTCGGCTGGCATCAATGGAGGCTGTAAAAAACGCTCATCAAGGTAGCTAATAATGATATTAGAATCAAATAATGCGATATCACGATCTATAAGGGTTGGGCTTTTACCAGAAGGATTTATCGTAAGCACGTCCTCTGGCCACTGCCCGTCAGTAACATCTACAATATTGGCGTCGATATTTTTTTCATGAATGGCAATGCGCGTTCGGTGACTGAAAGGGCAGGCAGGATCTGAATATACCGTCATTGTTGTGTGGCGGGTATGATCGATCATGATAGTGATCCTGCTGTAGGTTATTTTTCGGCATAATCTTTATTACACATTATGCCGTGACAATGTTATCAACGGTTAGTGTATACCCGTTATCATTCAATGTGTGAAGATTCAGGGCAAAAATAGGAAGCCAGAACAAGG
>CAYTAM010000190.1:0-3509 GCA_964435685.1 uncultured Methylophaga sp.
GACCAGCATCTGAGGGTGCGGTGACCGATAAGTTTTAAAGGGGAACTAGGTTCTGCGAATCAAGGGATTGAAATCAGCAAAACCGTTTGATGTGAATTATCAGAATTAGTTAAGATTTGACTTGCTTTTTGGTTTTAAAGGGGGCGCTACCTGAACGATCCCCTTTAGCTGGTTTAATGCCGTCTGAAAGTACATTCCCAGCAGTATTTTTCATTGACTTCCAGCTATTCTTCATTGTTTTTGTAAATGCATGTTGATGTGTTTCACTGAAAATAATACGAATTTCTTCTATTGCTGATTCCTCACGCTCATTAATTCGACCATCTGCTTCCATTATATCAGTGATGAAGCAAAGAATTTCTTGAGTCATAGGCTCATAATTACAATCTGGGTTTGCTTTCTTGAATTCGGCAAGCATTTGGGCTTGCTCTTTAATTGAAAAGTCAGATAATTTTGATTCAATAAAAAGAGTCCCTTCGTTGACAAAGTCTTGATTGTATCCCCATTCTGTAACAAAATAGGAGCTGATAAGATTCCTTTCTGCCTCATCAATATGCCCATCAACAGCAGCAACCTTTAAAGCCAACGGAGCAATAAGATCGAAAAGTCCTACCGCCAATTCATCCATAGGTGTGTTGATAAATTTGGGAATTACCGTCACGCGACTTGCTGACGCTCCTTTAATATAGCGGCTTACTCCTACCCAAGCTCCACCCGTGACCACGCCAGCAGCAAGTAACCATCCTATAGGTGTTACAGCAGTTCCGATCCCTATTGCAGCTAACAGACCAGATGGTGCAAAAAAAGTAGATGCTACTAGCGATGACTTAGCTACTACAATACCAGTGACCACGGCCCCGATGTATCCCATATTTTAGTTGCGGCATTTTTTAATCTCAGTGAAGTATATGCTTCTTCACCAATAGCAAGCTTAGCCTTAAACTTTAATGGCTCTGTAATAACGGCTTCAATATTCTCAAACCAATTTTGTTCGGTCGTATTAGTCATAAAAATTACTGGGGTTTAAGTGCAGAGAATTTAGCATTTATTTCAGCTATTTTTCTTTCAAGAGCCTTATCTTTTATATCCTCATGTAACCCAAGAATCAAACCAAGGGCAATTGCTATAGGTGCTACTATCGGCCCTAAAACCACACCCAGTATAGGAATGGACGTGATTAGAAATCCTACAATAGCCCCAAACACCATGCCAAAAGAGGCGGTGGGATATTCCTTGAAAACGGAGCAAATAAAATCTATTATTTTTCGTCCTATTTTCAAAACATAGTCACCAGCCCTAATTGTTGTACTAGAAAGAGTATGCAAAGCTGATTTTGCATCTGCGGAAAGATGAAGATCATCAATTAATTTTTTAACGCCTCTATCTGAGACCTTAAACTCCGACATTGACTGGATAAAATCATCACCAATCTCTGCGTCAGCCTGAAATTTCTCTCCTGTATTTGGATCTGTACCTGATATTTTCATTTATTGACCCCTTAAATGTACAGTAAACAACTATACCCGTAATCATTCAATCTGTAAATTTCAGACCAAAAGTTAGAAAGCCAGTGCTGCGTTACAATGCTTGATAAGGACTAGTCATTACCTGCACATTGCGTCTTGCCCTGACTTCCTATTTTCTCCCTAAATCTTCACAGATTGAATGATTATGGGTATATCCGCTCTGAGTCACTGCATCCAAGATACACGTCCGCCTCTCTGAGGTATTGATAATACACTATGGGTATCATTAACATTGAACCCAAACTATCGTTCGGGCAGTTTATACCATCATCAAATTACGGTTTTTAATGCTTGTATTAACTGCTGGTTTTGCTCTAATGTGCCGATCGTTACCCGTAAAAACTGATTAATTCTATCGTGTTTAAAATGGCGAATAAGTACGCCTTGTTGACGCAAACCTGCTGCAAGTTGTTCAGCATTATGCTGTCGGTGCGTTACAAAAATAAAGTTTGCGGCTGAAGGTAAAATATCAAAATCAAGTGCCGCTAATTGCTGCACTAGCATTTGGCGACTATTTATTATTTTTTGACTTGTGCTCTCAAAATAGTCTTGATCATTAAATGCTTCAACGCCAGCATTAACCGCTAAGTTGCTCATGGGATATGAATTGAAGCTATCTTTCACTCGCACTAATGCTTCAATTAGATCTGGATGGCCGATTGCAAAACCTATCCTTAAATTTGCCAATGACCGTGATTTTGACAATGTTTGTGTAACTAATAGGTTTGGATACTTTTCAACTAATGGTATGGCAGTTTCACCACCAAAATCAATATACGCCTCATCAATAACTACAACCGATTCAGTGTTCTTTTGTAATAGCTGTTCAATTTCACCTAATGCAAGCAAACGACTTGTGGGTGCATTTGGGTTAGGGAAAATAATGCCGCCATTCTTTTGTTGATAGTCATTAATATCAATTTCAAACTGCTCGGTAAGCGGAATAGTTTGATAGTCAATTTGATATAACTGGCAATAAACGGGATAAAAACTATAGGTAATATCAGGGAATAACAGTGGCATATCATGCTGAAATAGGGCATTAAAAATATGCGCTAATACTTCATCCGAGCCATTACCAACAAAGACTTGTTTTATTTCAAGATCATAATAATCAGCTATGGTTTTCTTTAATTTACTACTGTCCGGATCAGGGTATAAGCGAAGATCATCGTTAATAGCTTGCTTTAACACATCAAGCACTTTAGGCGATGGACCATAAGGGTTTTCATTGGTATTAAGTTTAATTAAATTAGCCATTTTCGGCTGCTCACCTGGTACATAAGGATCTAAGTTATGTACAATAGGGCTCCAAAATCGACTCACAATGTGATCCTTAGCTTTTCAGGCGATATTCAGCTGATCGAGCATGAGCAGTCAAACGCTCACCCCGAGCCAAAACGGAAGCTATCTTCCCCAGACTCTGTGCACCTTGCTCCGATACTTGAATCAAGCTAGACCTTTTTTGAAAATCATAAACACCCAATGGCGAACTAAAACGTGCTGTACGCGATGTTGGCAACACATGATTGGGGCCAGCACAATAATCACCTAATGCCTCAGCGGTATATCTTCCCATAAATATCGCACCCGCATGCCTAATTTTTTTAGACATGGCCTGTGGATCTTCAACCGATAATTCTAAATGTTCGGGGGCAATAAAATTCGATACGGTAACCGCTTCATCGAGATCATTAACCAGAATAAAAGCACCGCGATCGGTTAAAGATTTAGTTATAATTTCTTTACGTTCCATTGTTGGCAGTAACTGTTCAATTGCATCACTTACTTTCGTTAGAAATTTGGCATCATCTGAAATTAAAATAGACTGAGCATCTTCATCATGTTCCGCTTGTGAAAACAAATCCATCGCAATCCAATCTGGATTAGTTTTGCCATCACAAATTACTAAAATTTCAGATGGACCAGCAATCATATCAATGCCCACCGTACCAAACACCATGCCTTTCGCTGTAGCCACAT
>CAYTAM010000191.1:0-3477 GCA_964435685.1 uncultured Methylophaga sp.
CTTCCCAAAACCTAATCCTCCTAACATATGACAGCCAAACTAGCGCTTACTTAAGCTTACAAAACGCTGCATATAACTAATCTCAACATCATCTTGCCGCATTGCAGCAAATAATGTTTTCATTATTCCACTTTTTCCCAAACCAACGATGCAGACCGGTAACTTCTGACAATATTCTTCCGCTAGCCATCGTGGTAACGCCGTAACACCACGACTCAAGCCCACCATTTGAACTATGATATCAAGCGACGCAATGACCTTTGCTTTAGGGTTAATTGTGGCGGGAAGCAGGAACTGTGTGAAAATATCTAAGCGCTCATGTGCAACAGGGAAGGTAAGCAAGGTTTCATCATGTAATTGATCGGCTACAATAAATTTCTGATCAGCCAAGTGGTGTGATTGTGCGACTAATAAGACCAATTCATAGTCAAAAAGTGGCTGATAAACTACCCCTTGTTTCTTAACAGCATCAGGGGTAACCAATAAATCAACATGATAGTTTAACAATCCTTCTAAGCCTGAAAATTGAAATTTATTAACAATATCTACATCCATATCAGGCAATGCAACCAAGAAATCTGCCAAAATGCCTTTCAACCACTCATAACAAGGGTGGCATTCCACGCCGATCCGTAAAACACCTTGTTTGCCTTCGCCATAAGCCTGCAAGGTCTTTTCTGTCTGCTCTAACACCGGCAACACTTGTCTTGCCGTCTGCAACAATACTTCGCCGGCTGGTGTTAAACGCAGCTGTCGCCCTTCTCGCTGCCATAATGCAACATCTAGCTTCTTTTCTAAATAGCGGATCTGATGTGACAGCGCCGGTTGCGTTAAAAACAGAGCATTAGCCGCCGCTGTTAAAGAGCCATTATCCGCCAGTGCACGGATGATTTTTAAATGTGATCGCTCAATCATCTATTATTATTTCTAATGGGTTAGGCAAAAAACATCATTATTACTCATAGTTAAACCTAATTACAATAGCTGTTTTTTTATACGTTCTCGAAAGGGCAGCACAATGATCACCACCCATAATCTTGGTTTTCCTAGAATAGGCAAAAACCGTGAGCTAAAATTTGCACTAGAATCCTACTGGCGGGGCGATACTACGCAAGCCGATTTGCAACAAAAAGGGCAAGCGCTTCGCCAAAGCCACTGGCAACTGCAAGATCAATTGGATTATTTGCCTGTTGGCGATTTTTCTTTTTATGATCAGATCTTAGACACCAGTGTACTATTGGGAATCCTACCCACCCGAGCTGATAACCAAGTCAATGAATTAGATCGTTATTTCCAAGTCGCGCGTGGCCAATCGCAAGCAGAAAGTTCATGCCAACATATTGCTGCTGGCGAGATGACCAAATGGTTTGATACCAACTACCATTACATCGTGCCCGAATTTACTGCACAAACACAGTTTCATTTATACGCCGATAATTTAATTGCCCAAATCAAAGAGGCACAACAACATAAGCAAAAAATTAAGCCTGTTATTATTGGCCCTGTTAGCTATTTGTGGCTTGGCAAAACGAAAGACAATAGCAATAAGCTTGATCTGCTTGATGACTTAGTGGCGTGTTATGAACAATTATTAATTGCCTTAGCGCAACACGATATAGAATGGGTGCAAATTGATGAGCCTATTTTAGTTACAGAGCTTGATAACGCTTGGCAACACGCACTCAAACAAACCTATTTTTCGCTTAATAAAACACCGGTTAAATTACTATTAACCAGTTACTTCGGCGAGCTAAAAGAAAACCTACATCTCGCTTGTGAACTACCTGTCGCTGGGCTACATGTTGATGCTATCAACGCCTTTGCTGAGATCACTCAAGTGGTAGACTGGCTAGCACCACACAAAATATTATCGCTAGGTATCATTAATGGTCGCAATATCTGGAAAACTGACCTGAATACCACCTTAGATTGGTTAGAGCCGCTACATGCTCGCCTAAATAACCGGCTTTGGTTAGCGCCTTCTTGCTCGCTACTGCATGTGCCTGTCGATCTCGACAGTGAACAAGATTTAGATGAAGATCTTAAGTCATGGTTAGCCTTTGCCGTGCAAAAACTGGATGAATTAACGGTGTTATCGACCGCATTAAATGAAGGGCGCAACACGGTTGCCGAAGCATTAACGCTCAATGCCATCGCCACTGAATCGCGGAATAGCTCTACACGCGTACATAACCCTAAAGTGAAAACACGTTCTGCCAATATTGATGCTGACGCTAGCAACCGCCAAAGCGCGTATAGCAAAAGAGCCGTCATACAAAAACAGCGCTTTAATTTACCTTTATTTCCCACCACCACTATTGGCTCATTCCCACAAACACCAGAAATTCGTCAAGCACGCAAACAATTTCGTTTGGGCGAGATTGATGAGCAACACTACCAACAGTTTATTAAAAACGAAATCAACCACGCCATCGAACAACAAGAGGCATTGGGCTTAGATGTACTGGTTCACGGTGAAGCGGAACGTAACGACATGGTGGAATATTTTGGCCAACAGCTTGATGGCTGCGCCTTTAGCCAATTTGGTTGGGTACAATCCTATGGTTCGCGTTGCGTAAAACCGCCTATTATTTTTGGTGATATTTCACGCCCCAAACCGATGACCGTTGACTGGGCAACATATGCACAATCATTAAGCAATAAACCTGTTAAAGGCATGCTGACAGGCCCTGTGACCCTCTTAAACTGGTCCTTTGTACGTGACGATCAGCCACGATCTCAAACCTGCCTACAACTGGCTCTAGCGATCCGCGATGAAGTGCTTGATTTAGAAGCCGCAGGCATCCGCATTATTCAAATTGACGAAGCTGCCTTGCGTGAAGGCTTACCCTTGCGTCAATCACAATGGCAAAGCTATCTTGATTGGGCGGTCAAAAGCTTTAAAATCACCGCTAACGGCGTGCATGATCAAACCCAAATTCATACCCATATGTGTTATTCCGAATTTAATGACATTATAAAAGCCATCGCCGATATGGATGCCGATGTCATCACCATTGAAACATCGCGTTCAGATATGGAGCTACTGGACGTGTTTCAACAGTTTGATTACCCCAATGAAATGGGTCCGGGTGTCTATGATATACACTCGCCCAATATTCCAACCGTTGAACATATGGTCATGCTGATGAAAAAAGCAGCAGAGCGTATTGCTGCTGAACGGCTATGGATCAACCCAGATTGCGGCCTAAAAACCCGTAGCTGGAAAGAGGTTAAACCCGCCTTAACCGCCATGGTAACCGCAAGCAGAATTTTACGAAACAGCATGCCGTAACATCTGGAGAGGCATGGCTGCCCGAAAATTAAACACTATAACAAAGAAGAACATTACAAACCTTATATCTAAAAATGAATTGCTTGAATGCCGCTTCTAAAAGATTAAATTTGTGGCATACTTCGTCTTCGCATATATACCCGTAATCATTCAATCTGTAAATTTTAGACCAAAAGATAGAA
>CAYTAM010000192.1:0-3475 GCA_964435685.1 uncultured Methylophaga sp.
AAATGCACTATTTTCTGCATTCCCTAAATCACACTTAGGTTTTTAGAGATGCCCAATAATGTCGAAGCGGCATTTTTTTGAAATATTTCTCTGGAAAAACTAGTCTATGCATCCTATGCTGAATATCGCCATTCGGGCATCCCGAAATGCGGGTAATATTATTATTCGTTCATTACAACATGTTGAACATCTTGAGGTGACTGCAAAAGGGCGTAATGATTTTGTTTCAGATGTAGACAGGCTCGCTGAGCAAGAAATCATTAACACCATCCATAAATCATATCCTGAACACGCTATTTTAGCTGAAGAATCAGGCACGCAAGGCGATAATGATACTGTATGGGTAATTGATCCACTTGATGGCACCAACAATTTTTTGCATGGTTTTCCGCATTATTGTATTTCTATTGCAATTAAGGTTAAGGAAAAAATTGAACACGGTGTTATTTATGACCCTTTGCGTGATGAATTATTCACCGCAAGTCGAGGTTCAGGTGCAAAACTAAATGATCGTCGTTTACGTGTTAGCAAGCGCAAACAATTAACCGGCGCATTATTAGCAACCGGCTTTCCATTCAAATACCCACAACACTTAGCCTCATATTTAGCAACATTTAATGCTGTTTTTCCGCAAGTGGCTGATATTCGTCGAACTGGATCGGCAGCTTTGGATTTAGCGTATGTTGCTGCGGGTCGATTAGATGGCTACTGGGAAATTGGACTTGAAAAATGGGACTTAGCCGCAGGCAGCTTATTGGTTGAGGAAGCTGGTGGTGTGGTGAGTGATTTTAGGGGTGGTGATGATTATTACAAAAATGGCAATATCGTGGTGGGAAGCTTACCCATTCATCAGCAAATTTTAGATAGCATTACACCACATTTAACAGACGAATTAAAAAAATAACTTTTAATACCTTAAATTATGCCGATAGCATTTAATACAGAACTTAATAAACAATGACAATTACTACTAGAAAATTACGCAATATCGCAATTATTGCACATGTTGATCATGGCAAAACAACCTTGGTTGATGAGTTATTACGCCAATCGGGCACCTTTAGCGACCATGAAGAATTACAAGATCGGGTAATGGATTCCAGCGATCTTGAAAAAGAGCGTGGCATTACCATTCTCTCTAAAAATACTGCAGTCAAATGGAATGACTATCACATCAATATTGTAGACACGCCCGGCCATGCCGATTTTGGCGGTGAGGTGGAACGTGTTTTATCGATGGTTGATTCGGTATTATTATTGGTGGATTCTTCCGAAGGCCCGATGCCGCAAACACGTTTTGTAACGCAAAAAGCATTAGCCTTAGGTCTGAAACCTATTGTAGTAATTAATAAAATTGATAAACCAAGTGCTCGCCCTGGCTGGGTATTAGATCAAACATTTGATTTGTTTGCCAATCTTGATGCCACCGACGAGCAATTAGATTTTGAAGTTATTTATGCGTCTGGTTTAAATGGCTTTGCGGGGCTAGATAAAGATGTCCGTGGCGGCGATATGACACCTTTATTTCAAATGATCATTGACAAAGTGAGTGCGCCTGATGCGGATACTGAAGGGTCGTTCCGTATGCAAGTATCATCGTTGGATTATAATAGCTATGTGGGTGTTATCGGCGTCGGGCGCATTGAGCGTGGTAAAGTGAAAACAAATACGCCTGTTACCATTGTTGATACTGAAGGTAAAACACGTAATGGTCGCGTATTAACGGTAATGGGCTTTATGGGCTTAAAGCGTGAAGAAGTAGGTAGTGCCGAAGCGGGCGATATTATTGCATTTACGGGTTTAGATCCACTTAATATATCTGATACTTTATGCGATCCTACTGCGGTTGAAGCATTACCGCCATTGTCCGTTGACGAACCTACGGTTACGATGACATTCCAAGTGAACAACTCACCGATGGCAGGTCAAGAAGGTAAGTTTGTAACAACACGCCAAATTAAAGAACGTCTAGATCGTGAATTAATTCATAATGTGGCATTGAAGGTTGATCAAGTACCAACCGATCCAGATAAATTCCGTGTCTCAGGCCGTGGTGAGCTACATTTATCCGTATTAATCGAGAATATGCGCCGCGAAGGTTTTGAAATGGGAGTGTCTCGCCCAGAAGTAATTATCCGCGAAGTAGATGGTGTAAAACAAGAACCTTACGAAGCTGTAACAGCTGATGTTGAAGCCGAGCATCAAGGTTCAATTATGGAAAAGTTAGGGGAGCGGGGTGCACAACTACAAGATATGGTGCCAGATGGTAAAGGACGTGTTCGTTTAGACTTTATTATTCCTTCTCGCGGTTTAATTGGCTTTCGAACTGAGTTCTTAACAGCTACACAGGGAACTGGCTTAATCTTCAGTGTGTTTGATCATTATGCGCCTGTTAAACCAGGAAAATTTGGTGAACGTGGCAATGGAGTAATGATTGCTAATGGTGTAGGTAAGGCTGTGGCGTTCTCTATATTCAATTTGCAAGAACGTGGTCGTATGTTTATCGGCCATAACGATGATGTCTATGAAGGCATGGTGATTGGTATTCACTCGCGTGATAATGATTTGGTTGTTAATCCCTTAAAAGGTAAGCAATTAACTAACGTTCGTGCATCAGGTACCGATGAAGCCATTAACTTAACACCGCCGATCCGAATGAGCTTGGAACAAGCGCTCGAGTTTATTGGTGAAGATGAATTGTTAGAGGTAACACCAAAATCATTGCGTATTCGTAAGCGATTATTGCTTGAGCATCAACGTAAGAGTGCATCTCGCAACAAAAAATAATCAGCCGTTTTAGCGAGATCAGCATTAAAAAGGGGGGATCCATTTGGGTCCCTTTTTTTTGATAAAAATTAAGATAAATTACAGAAATCTAAACGATAGATATTTTGTTGAGATAGCATTGCCATAAATGTTACAGTGCGGTTTATGAGTGAAACTAAAAGTATTCAATTAGAACAAGCTAAAGCGCTATACAAGCAGTCATTAATATTATTTGGAACAATATTATTACTAATTTTTATTGTAATGTCCTTCTTTAGAGGGCATGAATATTACAATCTACTTATTATTTGGGCGTTTGTTGTTTTTGTGTTAACTGTGGCACGTGTGGTTTTAGTAAAAGCATTTCATAGACAGATTAGCATTGATAATCCGAGAAGATGGTTGAATGCATTTGCAGGATCTGCTTTTTTATCTGGAGTTACATGGGGGGTTATGCTTATCAATGTACTGCAACCGTCGTTAAACTCTGAAATATTAGTGATTTCATTTATTTTAACGGGCATGGTGGCAGGCTCATTAGTGCCATTATCATGCTATATCCCCGCTTTTGCAGCTTTTGCAATACCGACGTTAGTACCTTTTTCTCTCTATCTATTAGCTCAGCCTGATCAGGCAACAAACCTAAGCGGTATGTTAGTTATTTTGTATTTAGTCGCTTTAATGGGATTTTCGTTGATGGTAAACCGGA
>CAYTAM010000193.1:0-3463 GCA_964435685.1 uncultured Methylophaga sp.
ACGGGTATGGTAGATAGTAATTATCTCAATGAAATAAAGCGTCGAAGAACGTTTGCTATCATCTCGCATCCTGATGCTGGCAAGACTACCCTGACTGAAAAATTACTATTATTCAGTGGTTCTATTCAAACTGCGGGCAGTGTTAAATCGCGCAAAACTGATCGCTATGCTACATCTGATTGGATGGAAATGGAGAAAGAGCGTGGTATTTCGGTGACGTCATCGGTGATGCAGTTTGAGCATAATGGACGGGTTGTAAACTTACTTGATACGCCTGGGCATGCTGATTTTTCGGAAGATACTTACCGCACATTAACAGCGGTTGATTCGGCTTTAATGGTGATCGATATTGCCAAAGGTGTTGAGCAACGGACGGTTAAATTGATGGAGGTGTGTCGCTTGCGAGATACCCCCATTTTGACCTTTATCAATAAGATGGATCGCGAAGGTCGAGATCCTATTGAGATTTTGGATGAAGTTGAGGATATTCTGAAGATTCGCTGTGCGCCGATTACTTGGCCAATCGGCATGGGTAAAAACTTTAAAGGCATCTTTCATTTAGAAAAAGACAGTGTGCATCTATTTGAGCCGCATAGTGATCAAGTTGGAGAAATTATTGAGGGTTTAGAGAATCCACGTTTAGATAAACTATTTGGTGACTTGATTACAGAGTTTCGTGAAGAGATTGAATTAGTTCGTGGTGCCAGCCATGAATATGATCATGATGCATTTCTGTCAGGTGAATTATCGCCGGTATTTTTTGGCAGTGCGATGAATAACTTTGGTGTAACTGAGCTGATGGATTCCTTTGTAGAAATTGCACCTGCACCACAAGGCCGTGCAACAAAAACACGTCATGTCAGTGCTAGCGAAGAACAATTTTCTGGTTTTGTATTTAAGATCCAAGCCAATATGGATCCGAAGCATCGTGACCGCATTGCTTTTTTACGAGTGTGTTCAGGGCAATATAAAAAAGGTATGAAACTACGTCACGTGCGCACCGGAAAAGATATTGTAATAGCCAATGCGGTAACATTTATGGCTGCTGCACGCGAGCAAGCTGAAGTAGCCTGGCCGGGTGATATCCTTGGTTTACACAATCACGGTACCATTCAAATTGGTGATACCTTTAGCCAAGGTGAAGATATTCAATTCACGGGTATTCCTTATTTTGCACCTGAATTATTTCGCCGAGTACGTTTAAAAGATCCGCTGAAAATGAAGGCCTTATTAAAAGGTTTGCAGCAGTTAAGTGAAGAAGGTGCTACTCAATTATTCAGACCATTAGAAAATAATGATCTGATCTTGGGTGCAGTGGGTGTGTTGCAATTTGACGTGGTTGTGCATCGCCTAAAAGGTGAATATAAGGTTGATTGTGTATATGAGCCAGTACAAGTTTATACTGCTCGTTGGATCTATTGTGATGATGAGAAAAAATTAGATGAGTTTAAGAAAAAGGCAGCACTGAATCTGGCGGTAGATGGCTCTGGTGGGTTAACCTATATCGCGCCTACTCGGGTCAATCTAGATCTGACAATGGAACGCTGGCCAGATATTGAGTTTAGGGATACACGCGAGCATACTTAAAGTGTATGGCATGACGGTAGGCAGTATTATTGGGTGAGCTACTTTTTAACCTGTATTTGCTTTTTGATCTTTTGCCAATACCGTTAATAGATCCAACATATCGTCAGGCAACGCCACTTGCCAGAATACTTCTTGCCCTGTAGCAGGGTGAATAAAGCCCAGTGACGCTGCATGTAGTGCTTGTCGTCTGAAACCTTGTAGTGCTTGTTGCGTTGCCTCACTGGCCCCTTTAGGTAGGCGGATCCGACCA
This sequence comes from uncultured Methylophaga sp., assembly GCA_964435685.1. Taxonomy (GTDB): domain Bacteria; phylum Pseudomonadota; class Gammaproteobacteria; order Nitrosococcales; family Methylophagaceae. The sequence continues at coordinate 1,838 of CAYTAM010000193.1, forward strand.
CCATAAACAGGATCGCCTAACAGTGGGTGGCGGATATGTGCCATATGTACCCGTATTTGATGGGTGCGACCTGTTTCTAGCTTGCAGCGAATATGAGTGTGAGCGCGGTAACGGTGTTCTACTCGGTAGTGAGTAACGGCATGTTTACCCGAGCCAGTTACCGCTTGCCGCTTGCGATCAACGGGATGTCGGCCAATGGGCTCATCGACGCTGCCACCCGCTGTCATTACTCCCATAGCTATGGCCTGATATTCACGTAACACGGTGCGCTGTTGTAATTGATTTACCAGTGAGTTATGCGCCTGTAATGTTTTGGCAATCATTAATAAACCTGTAGTGCCCTTATCAATACGATGGACAATACCGGCACGTGGAATAGCTTCAAGTTGTGGCGCATGATGGAGTAGCGCGTTGACCAAGGTACCATTATGATTGCCTGCCCCAGGGTGAACAACCATGCCCGCCGGTTTATTGAGAATAATAATATCTTCATCTTCATCAACAATATCTAAGCTTATTACTTCGGCTATCCACGTGTCATCAACCACTTCTATTTCAGCATTGATAATAACCTGTTCGCCACCCATCACCGAATCACGCGGGCGTAGTGCGGAGTTATTTACCTGTACATAACCTGCTTTTATCCATTTGGTAATTTGACCGCGTGAATAATCAGAAAATAACTGAGCTAATGCTTGATCAAGACGTAGCCCGCCACATTCATCTGGAATAATACCTTTAAGGTGTAGTTGTTCTGCCATTTTAAATATTACTTTTAGATTAATGCTATATTATACCAACGTATTATCCTAAAAAACTCAGTTGAGCGGGAAAAAGACGCGTAAGAAATGGGTGTGTATAGGAAATTTTAAAATCGCATGGTTACCTTATTGGTGATGAGCGAATTTTAAAATTTCTAGGTGCGCCACGGGTTTGTGCCAGATTTAGTGAGTCAACTGAGTTTTTTAGGATTATACTCAGACTATATTTTCAAGTGGTTTGGGCTTAAATTAGGGTGTTAATTATGCGTAATCGTAGCCAATTTGTTTTGGGACTGGCAGTGTGTATGCTGGCATTATCAACGACGGCAGTTTCTCAACAAAGAAATGTGGCGTTATTAGCCTCATCCTGTGCGGCGTGTCATGGCACTAATGGTCACAGTGTTGGCGGAATGCCTTCGTTAGCGGGTTTGTCATAATCACATTTCATTGAACAGATGAGACAATTTACTGAAGGTGAACGTGTCTCAACGGTTATGTTTCATCATGCTAGTGGTTATACCCAAGAAGAAATCAAGTTAATGGCAGATTTTTTTGCTAAACAGTAGATAAGCTGAATTTCTGATAAGAGGATCTAGTTTTCTTTTCGTCATCCCGGTAGGCTTTTAGCCGGGATCTTCGTTCTATACCCGTAATCATTCAATCTGTAAATTTTAGACCAAAAGCTAGAAAACCAGCACTTCGTTACAATGTTTGGCACAATAAATTGCTCCTCGGCAACTGCTCCTGCGTTGCTCTACTAAGTTACATCCATGTAACGATGCATTTATTGCATACACTCCATCCATGGAGATAAAGGACTAGTCATTACCTGCACATTGCGCCTTGCCCTGACTTCCTATTTTTG
>CAYTAM010000194.1:0-3461 GCA_964435685.1 uncultured Methylophaga sp.
GTATACTTGTTCTCGCTGCCATACCTTAGTGTCGAGCGTACTTACAATATGAATTAAATCTTTAACTGTTTGAAAGTTCTTTGGAAATTCAGTTTTGAACCACAATGTGGCAGTATTAAGAATCATAGAATTAAAAATGGCAGCTAGAAAAGAGAAAATGATGCTTTCCGTTATAGAGTGAAATAGAGCTAATACTATTAAACTTGATATGGGTATAGATATTTTTATCCAACGAGGTTTTTGAAGTGGAGCATGAATAGTTTCACCGTTTGATATTGTTGATAATAATCTATTCCAATGTAGTGCGCGGTCTTTTTTATCGATGAGATCGGTCAGTTTGGTTTCTGGTTTTATTTGTTCTCTAGAGTGGTCTAGTTGTTCCCTTAATATTTTTCTCACAATATAAAATCCATGCATGGAAGGGCAGACACCCGAGTCAGATTTTATAAGTTTGGAATAGACTAAATCAGTCAGTAAATTGGGTGTTTCACATTTAAATGCTTCCTCATCAGATAATACAATTTGGAATTCATCTTCAATCACAATGACAAGTTCAACAGCATCTAATTCCATAAATTATGAATACCTTGTATGCAGTTAGTCAGTTTGGTTGCGGATCAAATTAATAACTGTTTGAGTTTCAGGTTTTACACCACGCCAAAAGTAAAAAGCTTTAGCTGCTTGTTCAACCAACATGCCTAAACCATCAATTACTTGGATGGCACCATGTTGTTTTGCCCACGCGACAAAAGCTGTATCTGTGTTGCTATACATCATGTCATAGCATATACAATCTCGTGGCTTTAATAAGGATGGTGAAATGGGTGGAACTTCACCTTGTAAGCTGGCTGAAGTAGCGTTAATAATAATATTAAATTCATCTTCAATATCATCGTAACCACTTCCTGTAATTGTGCCATGATTTAGGACTACTTTACCTATATCAAGAGCACTGAATTTTTCTGCCAGATTAATTGCCTTTGATGCTGTTCTGTTGGCAATATGGATCGCTGCTGGATATTCTTTTAATAGAGGTTCAATTACCCCACGTGCAGCACCACCAGCTCCTAGTATAAGGATCTTTGATTTTCTTAATTCGACATGATGGTTGTATTCAAGATCCCAGCATAAGCCAATGCCATCAGTGTTATATCCTTTTAATGAACCATCATCATTAAATTTAATAGTATTTATCGCACCAGAATGTTCGGCAAAATCGTCTCTATTTGTAACTATTTCCCAAGCTTGTTCTTTAAATGGTACGGTGATGTTAATGCCTTTGAAGCCTTCGGCTTGCAATTGTTTAAGACCGCCTATTAAATCATCTAGTGGAATTTCTTTGGCAATATAATCAAGTTCTTGCCCTGTTTGTTTGGCAAATTCGGTATGAATTAATGGTGATTTGCTGTGGCTTATGGGGTTGCCAATAACGGCGTAATGATCGGTCATTGTTCTTCTGCCAACCATTGAGCGACATCTTTTGCATAGTAGGTAAAAATAGCATCTGCCCCAGCACGCTTAAACGCAATCATGCTTTCCATTACTGCTGATTTTTCATCTAGCCAGCCATTTTGAGCGGCGGCTTTTAACATGGCATATTCACCACTGACTTGATAGACAAAGGTGGGTTTTTGAAAGGTTTCTTTGACGCGATGCAATATATCAAGATATGGCATCCCCGGTTTCACCATCACCATATCTGCACCTTCTTGTAGATCTAATGCCACTTCGTGCAAAGCTTCATCACTATTAGCGGGATCCATTTGGTAGCTGTATTTATTGCCTGTGCCTAAATTCGCTGCTGAACCAACCGCATCACGGAAAGGCCCATAAAAACTGGAGGCATATTTAGCTGAATAGGCCAAAATGCGGGTATGGATATGACCTTGTTGTTCTAAGGATTGACGAATCGCACCTACACGCCCATCCATCATATCGGATGGCGCAACAATATCAGCGCCGGCTTTGGCGTGAGATAACGCTTGTTTAACCAATACTTTAACCGTTTCATCATTAATAATATAGCCGCTGTCATCAATCAACCCATCTTGGCCATGAGTAGTGAAGGGATCTAATGCTATATCAGTTATTACACCTAAATCAGGCAGTGCAGCCTTAAGCGCACGCACAGCTCGTTGTACTAGCCCATCAGGATTATAGGCTTCTTTAGCATTGAGTGATTTAGCTTCATTAGGTGTTACCGGGAATAAAGCGATAGCAGGGATGTCGAGCTTATGGATAACCGCTGCTTCTTTTAATAACAGATCAATACTCATGCGTTCTACGCCGGGCATAGATGTGATTACTTGACGTTGATTATTACCCTCCAATACAAAGCAAGGATAAATAAGATCATTGACTGACAATTGATTCTCGCGAACTAAATTACGTGAGAATTGATCACGCCGTAGGCGGCGATGGCGGTGCTGGGGAAAGTGATTATTAACAAGGGAATAACTCACAGCTTAGTCCTTAAATACGGATGAATAGCTGAAATAATACCTGATTTATTAAATTTTGTTATATTTCAGTCGTAAACTAACAGTGATAACACTATATGGGAATGTGTATGAAAAGTCGTATTGGCATGGTACAGATGAACTCATCTGATCAACTAGCAGAGAATTTAGAATATTCACTGACAAAAATTCAGCAGGCAGCTGAAGAGGGTGTTGATCTTCTCGCCTTTCCCGAAACATTTTTATATGTGGGCAAAGATCATAAGGAAAAACATCGTGTTGCACAAACATTAGACGGTGAGATTGTGCAGACTTTTCAACAATACGCACAAAAACATGATTTATCTATATTATTAGGCAGCATCTATGAAAAAGCACCAGAGGATAGTGGTCGCTTATATAACACTTCAATATTAATTAACCGCCAAGGTGAATTGAACGGTGTTTATCGAAAAATACATATGTGCGATGCACCCACATTAGGCTACAACGAATCGGAGGGTATTAAACCCGGCAATACGCCGGTGATAGTCGATCATGAAGTGGGTAAGTTAGGCTTAACTATTTGTTACGATCTGCGGTTTCCAGAGTTGTTTCGCCATATGACGGCACAAGGTGCGCAAATTATCTTTGTACCGGCAGCATTTTTTCTTTACACCGGCAAGCATCATTGGCTACCGTTATTGATAGCAAGAGCAATAGAAAATCAACTGTACATTGTCGCACCAAACCAATGGGGTGAACATCATGATGGTCGGGTTTCTTATGGTAGCAGTGTTATTATCGACCCTTGGGGCAGTGTTATTTGTTGTGCATCCGAGCGGGCAGAATTAGTATCTGCAGTGGTTGATTTGGGCTATTTGTGCGAAGTTAGGGAAAATATGCCTTTGCTTAATCACGGGCGACCTGAGCTATACCCGTGATCATTCAATGTGTGAATTTTCGCTCCTCCGTCACTCTGGTATGCTTACCCAGCCGAGCTGAGCACAAGCTTAGCCGGAG
>CAYTAM010000195.1:0-3460 GCA_964435685.1 uncultured Methylophaga sp.
CGGCTTCTGATCCAGTGGCAGCTGACAGCGGTATTTTTAGTTGCTGTTTTCCTGAGTAGTTTTTTAACGGCATCTAAGCCTTGTTCGGTGATTATAGTTTGCCAGACATTGCTGCCGATTCTATTGGCGAAGGCATCTAATACTCTGCGCGTGCGATTTAGTGCTTTTTTTCACATTGTGAGACAAAGGTGACCATCATGACACGTCACTCTTTATTTTGAAAAACTGACAAGGCATTATAAATAGCATATCATGATGCCTTATTTGATGCTTTTTTATGGGTTGAGGAGATACTTATGCGTACAACACTTAATATTGATGATGATTTATATGCCAAAGCGGTTGAGTTAACGGGTGTCCACGAGAAAACAGCCTTATTGCGTGAGGGCTTAAAAGCCTTGATTGAAAGAGAGAGTGCCCAGCGATTAGCATTACTTGGCGGTTCTGAACCTGATCTTGAGAAAATACCTCGCCAGCGATCTGATTTGCCTGAATAATGTCTAGAATATTGGTTGATACATCGGTTTGGGTTGATCATCTCCGTAATAAGGATGAGCCGTTGATCCATTTGCTTAAACAGAATCAAGTGCTGATGCATCCTATGATCAGCGGTGAGCTGGCTTGTGGTTATTTGCATCATCGTGTTCATATTTTAGAGTTATTAAATGATCTGCCACAAGTATCTGAGGCAACACATGGTGAGGCTTTATATTGTTTGGAAAAGCATAAACTGATGGGGAAAGGCATTGGTTTTATTGATTTACACCTTTTAGCGGCGACGTTGTTAGCGAAGAATGCCTTGCTTTGGACGCGAGATCGTCGTTTACGTGAACTTTCACTGGGATTAAACCTGTGCTGGGAGCCATCGCATTGATTGTTTATTAGCGATATTACTGCGCTTTGTATCTTAGAACCCGCTAGCGGTTTTTTGTTTTTCATCAATCTCTGTCCTTTAAAGCTACCGTTTTCACTGCCTCAAACATAAAGTCCAGCGCTTTATGTTTGGTGAAATTTTGTAGGCATTGCTGGCGAAATTCTTGTTCGGTTGCGCCCTCTTTGGCACAAATAAATGCCCACGGTAAGATCAGTGTATCTTTGATTAAGTCGGCGATATCAAACACTAATGCACCACGCCTAGTTTTGCCGTGCATGACGGCGAAACCATGGGGTATGCCTAATACCCATAGCGTGGTTGCCGCTAGCCCATAAGCTAAATAATTGCCGTGGTTTAAGAAGGCATTGGCATCATCTGCTGTTTCACGATTACGGGTGAAGTCTTTAGTTTTGGTGTTGGTGGCAGCAATTCGGTACAAGTTTTTGGTGAGCGCCATTTCGTCGGTGAGCAGTTTGTTAACGGTGGTGGCATTTTGTATTTTGAGTGCAAATTGTTTAAGTAAGTCTTCATCGGGGTGAAAGCCTTCGGCGTTTAAGTCTTTATCCTTCGCCCATACTTTTTGCATGTAATCAATGCGCCATAGTTGGAATTGTTTAGCCACGTTTAGACGTTTATCCTCATCAAACCAAAAAGACATCCAGCCTTGTATATATTCTGTGGGGCGATATTCACTTTGTGGCGATAACCATTCTATTTCATTGGCGGCGATGAGTGGTGTGCCGCCACTGCCACTAAAACCAATCAATACGCCTGCTTGCGCCAGCATTCTGACTGCTGCTTGGGTGATTGATGTGCCTGTGCCCAATAATATGCAGGTGGTATTGGCAATGGGAATGTTCCAGTATTGCTTTTCGATATCGGCTTCAGTTAAATACAATACCCTGCCATCTTTTTGCATGACTCGGCATTTGTCCAGATAATAAATGTTGGCACGTTTAGAGTGTAAAATTGCTTTAAGATCGGTTAATTGCTCCATAACTTACCTTGAATTAAATATAAAAGATAAGGCGGAAACTGTTTACACATAGCTTAAGCCGCTTTCTCATTGCTTACTGTATATAGGGTAACTTTTACTTGTTTCCATTGGTCTGCCTGCCTATTAAGTACGCTGATCCGTGCAGTTATAGTAGTGTTGGCGAGAAGTAGTTGCTGTAAAATTAAGTTATTTGTTCGTGGCACAAAGCCTAATTTGTATTTATTAATATGAATTTCAACGGCATTCTGATCATACCTATTTTCTGGATCAGGGATAAGCTTTACTTCATCGCCCACTTTCAGTGTATTTAACACCCAAGGTAGTTGGTAAAATTTAGCACCTGCTACATAAAAATCATCAAGATAAGTCATCATTGTTAAACTCCTTAATATTTAATCTGTAGAATCATTAAACCACATGGCAAGGGTCAATAGTTGACCTACCCCTTAAATATTTTTTAACTATGATTTTTAAGCAGGATCTCTGCACTTTTCTTTATGCTTTGACGTAGTGATTCAGGAGATTTTACGGTTACTTTATCAGAATATCTCAGGATGTCGGCTAGCAGTTCTTGCTTATTTTCATAAGGGATCTGTAGTTCTAAAATATCATTGTTTAACCATTTTATTTGCTGTTCTGGATGCCATGTTTCTTTAATTATCCAAAATGATACGGGCGGCTGAAAGTGTAATATGGCTGTTTCATATGCTTGGCCTGAGAAGATACCGTATGTGCTTTGTGTCGCTTTGTCTATGCTATCTGGATCGATAATTTTAGCGGCTTTATGACATTGTTTTACTCGGCTTATGCCGTCAATAGCAAAGGTTCTTAGTGCTTTTCTAAGATGACAATAGCAGTCGAGGTACCATGTGTCTTTATAGTGAATCATGCGCTGTGGTGAGATGGTGCGGCTAGTTTTTTGTTGAGTGCGCCGGTTAATAAAGTCAATTTCAAGTTGGCGTTGTTCAAAGGTGGCTTTGGCGATTTCTTGAAAGATGGTTTTGTTAAACTCACGTTGGAAAACAGTGACTAGCCTGAGCTTATCGCCAATATTTTTATCTAGATCTATTTTGGTGGAAAGTAATAATTTAATGCGATCTTTTGCGATGGCAAGTTGTTCTGACACTAGACCAGCATCAATTTTTTCTAACAATTGTTCGAGCACTAATAGCGAATAGAGTTCTTGTTCATTGAACCATAAGCCGGGCAATTCAAAGCTTGTGCCTTCTTGATAATACCAGCCATGCCTTTCACTATCATAGTCTAATGGTGCGCCATATTCATTTCTAAGTGCTGAGGTTTGTCTTTTCAGCGTAGACTCAGAATATTCCAGTCGTTCTAATAACTCAGCCTTGCTGACACGTCGACCACGGGCTTGTTTAAAGATCCGGTGTAGTTGATATAGTTTATCTCGTTTATCCATGCTATTTTATCCTCTACGGTATTGGTCGTGTTTATTATATGGGCACCTCTAAAAACCTAAGCACAGTTTATGAAACGCATAAAACAGCACCTTTTTTACCCAAAAACTCGTCAAATAGTTCACTATTCTCCTCCTTTTTGGGTAAAAAATGCACTATTTTCTGCAT
>CAYTAM010000196.1:0-3451 GCA_964435685.1 uncultured Methylophaga sp.
CGCTTGTGTCATCGCCCTCAGCAAAAACAACGGCGGGTACTGAAAGTATCTGACAACAAGCCAGACTAATAATAGTGCGCTTAAACATGTTTCTCTCCCCTTAAAAACTTAGCTGCAAACAGTTAATATAGTTAGTGCTTGCTTGCAAGCTTAACCCTAGTTAATATATGTTTTTACGTTATTAATATTTGAAAAGCGATCATATAACACCTTGATTTTAAAGAATGTGCGCTATCACTGGTTTTTAGAAACTCTATATGCGCTACAATCATCCCACTAAACTTAAAGTGAATTACATAAATGACTGATGGAAAACGCACAATAATTCAAGGATGGTTGTTATGCCTATTTATTACCTCCCTACTCGTTACCCGTTCTTTTGCTCCGGCCTATGCAGGGGCTGACGGCTCAGCAGAATTTGCTACCCCTGTATCCAGTACAATTCTAGAACAGATTCTATTTTTTCCTGCACGTAGCGCGCCTGCTACCGTTGTTAGTCTAAATAAAAGTATGATCAGTGCTGAAATTTCGGGGGAAGTTGTTGAGCTACTGGTTCAAACCGGCGATGAAGTTAAAAAAGATGATGTGCTTGCCAATATTGACTGTGAAGCCTATAAAATAGCGGTGCAGCGTGCCAACTCGGCGCTTAACGCTGGTTATGCACGTAACAAATATGCCAAACAACGACTGCATGATGCTGAAAAGCTACGAGATAGTCGCGCCATTTCATCCGACCAGCTCAATATGCGTAGCTCAGAAGCGAGCGCATTGGCCTCTGAAATTGGTGTATTAGCAGCGGATTTAAGAGAAGCAAAACGCCTTGTTACTAAATGTGTTATCACCGCACCTTTTGATGCAGTGGTGGTTGCGCGATTGGCAAGTGTCGGTGATCTTGTGCGTCCGGGTGCGGTCTTGGTCACACTGTTAGATCTGGCTAATTTAGAAGTCAGCGCCAAAATTCAACAACAAGATGTAGACGGTTTAAAAATAGCAAAGGACATTACTTTTATTGTATCGGGTAGGACTTTTGTAATGGTTAATCGTGCCGTTGTGCCCTTAGTTGATAGCCGCATTCGTAGTTTTGAAGCACGGCTGGATTTTACTGATGAGGTCGCCGCCACCGGCTCTGCCGGTCGCTTGCTTTGGAAGAGTAATGATGTTCATATTCCTGCCGACTTTTTAGTTAAACGCAATGATACCTTGGGTATATTCATTCATAACGAAGGCTATGCCTATTTTCATGTGCTTGAAGCGGAAGGCAATGGCTTACCCGCAGCTATTGATTTACCTGAAAATACTGAAATTATAACAACAGGGCGATTTGGTCTAATTGATGGTCAAGCTATACAGATTATTAACCCTTAAATCTTTCAGGACGCTCTAAATTTAATGTATCGCAAGCTTCTCACCAATACTGTTCTTGTTAACCTTACCTTCTTGTTGGTAATCATCGGAGGTTGGCTCAGTTATAGCGCGATGCCGCGAGAACAAGATCCTGATGTTAATTTTAACTGGGTGATTATTACCACTACTTGGTTAGGGGCAACAGCGGAAGATATTGAAAGCCAAATTACCAACCAGCTTGAAGATGAAATAGAGAATATCCCTGATATAAACCGGGTCTCTAGTAGTAGCCGAGTATCATTTTCATTTATTGTCATTCGCTTTGCCGATATAGGACCAGATTTGTTTCGACAACGCATTGAAGAGCTACGTAGCGGTATTCAATCCGCCGTTGATAATTTACCCACCGATGCCAGACAACCCATTGTTACTGAGCTATCCAGCTCAAATACTTGGCCTACCGCGGTTATTACGGTTTCCGGAATTGAAAATGATGAAACGCTGCGCAGAACCTCACGCAATGTTGCCAAAGATATTGCGCGTATAAAAGGCGTAGATCGTGCTGATACCTGGGGCACCGAAGATCCTGAATTACAGGTGCTTTTTGATCCTGAAAAATTAATCGGTCTGGGTGTGTCGCCAACCGTTTTAGCCAACACTGTTAATGCTTACTTTAGAGATCTCACTGCCGGTAGTATTCAACTGGGCGAGCAACAATGGCGAGTTCGGCTAAGTGGAACAGATAATGACCCCAACTATCTTGCTGAATTACCCATATTAACCGTAGAAGGTGAGCTACCCCTGCGTAGTGTTGCCACCATTGTTCGTGGTCAAGAAAAACCTGCTCAACTAGTTTCATATGAAGGCCGACCTGCTTCGATGATTTCAGTATTTAAGCGTAGTAATGCGAATAGCCTTGATTTATTAGAAGATTTACATGCCTATGTCCAAGAGCGTAATATCGCTTTAGAGCCACACGGCATTCAACTTGATATTGTAGACGATCAAACGGTAGCAACACGCTCCGCGATCAGCATGATGGAAAGTAACGCTTTAATTGGTCTTGTTTTAGTGATCCTAGTAACGGGCTTATTTCTTGGTTGGAAAATTGCCGTATTTACGGGCATGGGCCTTATCTTTTCGTTAATGGGATCGTTTTGGATCTTGTCTGCAATGGGTGAAACCTTAAATATTATGGTGTTATTGGGTGTGGTCATTGTTTTGGGAATGTTGGTCGATGATGCGGTGGTGGTGGTGGAGTCAATGTATGTCAATATGAGGCGAGGCATGTCGAATATTGATGCCGCGCTGAGTACCGCCGACGAAATGTGGGTGCCGGTAATGGTATCATCACTCACCACCATTGCCGCATTTTTGCCCCTTATTCTGTTGCCCGGTATTTTGGGTCAATTTATGCGTATTGTCCCTGTTGTGGTCTCGGTTGCCTTGGTGGTGAGTTTAATCGAGGCTTTTTGGATCTTACCTTCACATATTATTTCTTCCAATGCCAATCCTGCAAAAATTACCACTATCCAACGCATTCGAAATCGTGTGACAAGCTGGATCCGCCACCGTTACGTTAATGTACTTATTCCTATTATGCGCTACCCCAGAATGAGCATATCAGCGGGAGCATTGCTCAGTTTGCTTGCTGTCTTTGCGGTAACAAGCAATTTCGTACGTGTCGATTTTTTTGCAAATGACCCCATTCGCCTATTTTATCTTAATGTTTCTATGCCCTCTGGCAGCTCATTAAGTAGCACCGATGAGGCGCTGAAAAGACTTGACCTTAGAATTCGCCAGCGTCTTGATGCCAAAGAATTTCGCTCTATTTCAACAACTGCCGGTGTAATGCTTACCGAGACCGAACCTTTATTTGGCGATAGTATGGGACAAATAATGTTTAGCTTGCCAGCTAAAACGGTAGATTTATCTTCTGTTGATGAGCTTATTGATAACGTTAAGCTTGCTATTAAAGACGTACCCGGTCCAACCGATTTATCTTTCTTGCGACGAATGACCGGCCCACCTAGTGAAAGCCCGATTAGCGTAAAGGTGCGTGGCGATAAAATAGACCAACTACGTCAAGCAACCGCCGCCTTAAAAG
>CAYTAM010000197.1:0-3409 GCA_964435685.1 uncultured Methylophaga sp.
GAATATAGGTATATTTAACGAAAATAATGGAATAATCTGACCAAATTCAGCTTTTTCGCAGTAGATTCTCTATTCTCGGACAAGCTCCTAGAGCAGGCTTAGGTTTTTGGCAATCTAATAATGAACCTGGCGCCGCCAATTGGACTGTCTTCTAAATTAAGACTACCTTGATAAGCGGTAATAATATCACTGACTATTGCTAAACCTAGCCCATAACCTTCTACCCCAGTGTCAATGCGGTTGCCACGTTTTATGATAGCGTTTTGATCTTGTTGTCGCACACCGTTGCCATTGTCATCAATGATTATTTCAAGATGATCTGCTTGCCTGCTAACTAGAATATTGACTTGGTTTTTACAATATTTATAGGCATTATCGAGCAGGTTACCCAATAACTCATACATATCCCCTTCATCGGCATGGATAAATACATCCTGTTCAAGTTCAAGTTGATGACGAACACCTTTTGCTAGGTAAACTTTTTCCAGTGATTGTAGGATTTTATATATAATATCCCCTAGCAAAACAGGCGCTTGTAAACTGCTTTGCCCCTCGGTCGATGCACGTTGTAACTGGTAATCCACCAAGTCAGCAATTCGATTTAGTTGCTCATGTGCAACTACACGTAATTTAGAGGATTTTAGATTTTCCAATTCGCCTCGTAGCACAGCTAAAGGTGTTTTTAAACTATGTGCCAGATCAGCTAGGGAGTTTTTATAGCGTTGTCGCCGTGATTGTTCGTGGTCTAATAGCGTATTAATATTATTAGTCAGTCGATTTAACTCGGTAGGATAGTCGCCAGCCAAACGCTTTTTATCACCGTTTTCAATAGCATGTAAATCATTGGCAACATCGTGTAATGGTCGTAAACTCCACCGCAAAATAACGACTTGGGTAATTAAAAGCACTAATCCCGTACCCCCTAGCCAATACCATAAACTACGTTGGAACTCTGCTTTTTCCGGTTCGGTAATACTTAATGCTTCAGCAATATTGATGGTATATCTAAATTCTTGACCAAAGTCATTTTCCCAGACTAGACCGTAGGAAAGATTGGTAAATTTCCCTTCACGATCGATGCTAAGTATCGACAGTTGCTCATTTAACGGATCATTTGCTTGTTCAGGGAAGTCTAAAAATCGACCTAATGATGATACAGATTGCCATAGGATGCTGTCACCACTCGATATTTGCGCATATAAGCCGGAATTAGGTAGCGAAAACTCAGGTTCGGCAAGTTTTTCAGGCATGGTGATTAGCCCATTATTACTGAACTCGGCGGCAGATACGATGCTATAAACGTAGTTTTGTAACCTTTGCTCTTGCGCCTTGACAGCACTGCTTTTAAAGGCGTTATTCAAACTGAAAGCAGAAAACCCTAAAAATGCAACTAATACTAAACTGGCAGCAAGAAGTAATCGATTGTGAAAAGAAAGTTGTTTATTGAGCACGTGGTAATGTTAACCGATATCCACGTCCACGTAATGTTTCTATTGGTTTAATGGTTTTGTCAGGATCAAGCTTGGCGCGCAGACGTTTGATAAATACTTCGATAACATTACTGTCGCGATCTTGATCTTGTTCATAGATATGTTCGGTTAAATCTGTTTTAGATAAGACCTCACCCGCATGTAACATCATATAATGGAGTAGGCGGTATTCATAGGCGGTTAACTCAATAGGAGTACCGTCATTGCTGACCTGTTGACTACTAGGGTTTAAAAATATGGAACCGCATTGCAAAACGGCACTGGCCCAGCCTGATGCACGCCTTGCTAAGGCATTAAGCCGTGCAAACAGCTCTTCAAAATGAAAAGGTTTGACTAAGTAGTCATCAGCACCTGCTTCTAAACCCTCAACTTTATCTTGCCAGCGACCTCGTGCGGTCAAAATAAGTATGGGGAAATCTTTATTGGCTTTCCGAAGTTGTTGAATGACTTCAATGCCTGATAATTTAGGCAAGCCTAAATCAATTATAGCTACATCGTAGGCATATTCTAAACCTAAAAAAAGACCTTCACTGCCATCACCAGCAGCATCAACAGTTAAGTTTTGTTTTTGGAGCTGCTGACAGAGTTGCTCGCGAATTTGGCGTTCGTCTTCAATTAATAAAACGCGCATAGTCGTGACAGCTACTCGGGGGGATGCCCAGTTGCGGCATCAAGCGAATAAACTTTCATTTCACCATCATCATGTAGCATTTTGATAAGAAAAATAATGTTCCCGCCAGTATTTTCTTCATTAACCGATAATAGTTTGCCTTGATATTTTTGCTGAATAACTTCAGCTGCAGATTGTTTAGTCAAAGGTAGTTGAATGTCAGCGTTAGGTAAATTAACAGCAAAAGCACTTGGACTTACCAGCACATAAAAGATAACAAGTAGGCGTAAATAATTCATATGATAATAGTACACTAGAGCGTAAAAGTATAAAAGCTAAAATCACAACCCGCTACAACAATCAGCTATGAAGAGGGTTGTGGGTAAGTAGATAACCGTGACCATTCAAGTTGCAGGTTTTTAGTACACACATTGAATGCGCAAGCCAAGCAATTTTGACATATGCCTTGCTAGCCCATCCTAATTGTGAGTACTAAAAACCGAACTTACCAAGTAAGACCAAAATAATTTAGTAATAATTAATAACAGGTCGTACAGATACTGCAACTGTAATACGTTGTCCAGGATGATTATTCATATGCGTAGTATACGATTGACCTTTATAACGGTAGGTAACGCGATAGCCATCATGGCGCTCCTCTTGATGATAGCGATCAACCATACTGCATCGCTCGATAGTATCGTAGTTACCATGCTGTTTTGGTTTATGACCCAGATCTCGGCCTACCGAACCTCCCAATAAGGCACCAGCAACAGTCATTACTTTTTTACCACTGCCTCCGCCAAATTGATTGCCAACAAGACCGCCTACTATGCCACCTGCAATAGTACCAGTGTAAGATTTATGCTGATTGTAACTTGATCTTTGTTGTTGCTGTTGCCAGCACTCGCGTTGTGGTGTGGAAACACGCACTGTTTTATAGAGTGGTTCAACATGGGTGACACGAGCAGTATCTTCAAACGAGTTGTTTGAATGATTATATTTAGCTAGTAGCGTTGATGACGATAAAGCTAAAACCGTTGTTAACCCCATTGTTGTAAGTAGTTTTTTCATAGCAGCTTCCTCCTTTGTTATTAGCTGTTAGGGAGAAGCTTAACAGGGGATAAATGAACCCAAGCTGAATAAATAAATATTTTTTATAATTTAATTCTTACAATTAACCTTTTGGCTTGCGGAGAATTGAGACGGTGAATTTACCACTAAAATTTAGGGTCAGAATTTGGCACTAAGCATGATCACTAGTTTTTTTGTATCCGTAGCATAATCTTAAGCATCATAATCTGCATAA
>CAYTAM010000198.1:0-3372 GCA_964435685.1 uncultured Methylophaga sp.
GGGTACTATTGAACAAGTTGATTTAGAGCATATTAATCAATGGCTGAAACAATAATTTACGTTTTAAAAAGTAAACTATTGCCTGAAGAATACTTAAGGAGATTATAGAAGTATGTCGCAATCTTCAGCAAGCACAGATTTATTATTAAACGTCGAAGCCTTAAAAGGGCATGCGTCTAAAACAGCGTATATGGGCGCATATATTGCTGTCGTCAGCATTGTAATAGCTACCTTGCTCGTTGCCTATATGGCATCAGGTGAAGTATCAATTGATTCTATTGTAAAGGCGCAACAAAGCAATTTTGGTTTATGGGTGTTAAATGCTTTGCCTTTTGTGTTTATGATTTGGGGGCAGTACTCTAGCTCTATTATTGCTTATCATGCTGGTGCAATGGTGTTGGAGCAGACATCCGAACTACGTAGTAAAAACAGTAAGTTTAGAAAAGCAGGCTGCTTATTCTTCTACCCATGACGCACTTACTTACCGACTTGCCTAATCGCTCCTTATTTTATGACCGTGTAGAACAGGCGATTCTGTCCGCAAACTCTCAAAATAAAACACTTTCGATAGTATTATTTGAAATTGAAAACTATAAGGAAATATACGATACACTAGGCCGTAATAACAGTGACTTGATTTTAAAACAAATTTCGAGCCGCTTGCAGGGTGTATTGCAATATTATGATAATTTATCACGGCTTGAAGGTAGTACTTTTAGTGTGTTGATAAACGATGAACATGAAGATGCATTGCAAGTTGTAAATAATATACAAGAAAGCATGCAAGCAGCCTTTTTTGTTGAACGACTTCAGGTTGCAATTCAGACTGGGGCAGGCATTGTTTATTTTCCTGAACATGGCGAAGATGTTGATACACTGGTACAACGCGCGGGGATCGCACTTTATATAGCGCGTAATAATAAAGCAGGTCATGCGGTTTATGATCCTAGTTTTGATCAGCATAGCCCGCAGCGTTTAACGTTGATGAGTGAGTTACGTCATGCTGTTCAAAGAGATGAGCTGGTTTTACATTACCAAATAAAAGTATCACTTAAAACAAATACAGTGCATGGTGTTGAAGCCTTGATTCGCTGGAACCACCCAAAGCATGGTTTTATTCCACCGGAAGAGTTTATTTTGATGGCGGAACGCACGCGAACCATTCAGCAAGTAACTACATGGGTGCTTCGACAAGCCTTTACTGATTGTGCTCTATGGAATAGAGATGGCAAAGAGTTAAGAGTATCGATTAATTTATCCACTAAAGATTTACATGATCCAGAATTGCCTGATTTTGTCGAAGGTATTCGAGCTGCTACCAAAGTGAACCCTAGTTGGATTATGTTTGAAATTACAGAAGGATCAATTATGACGGATCCTGAGCAGGCATTAGAAATTCTGCAACGGCTGGACACTATGGGTTATAACCTTGCTATTGATGATTATGGAACTGGCTATTCATCATTGGCCTATTTAAAGAAAATGCCACTGAATGAATTAAAAATAGATCGCTCTTTTGTGCAAGATCTTATGGGCAGTGATAATGATGCTGTCATTGTCGGTGCTACTATTAATTTGGCTCATAATTTAGGCTTAGAAGTTGTAGCCGAAGGTGTAGAAGATAAAGAAACACTGGAAAAACTAAAAGGATTTGGTTGTGATATAGCGCAGGGCTATTATATTAATAAACCATTGACTGTTGAAGGCATTAATCAGTGGCTTGAAAATTCTGACTGGAAATTAGTAAAGGTTCCTACACTATCTGCAGTGAAAAGTGCCTGAGAATTTTACGCTTTTAAGACAAGATAATAGTGCTCTTATTGTTATAGATATTCAGCAGCGGCTATTAGCAGCAATGCCTCAAGCAGTTGGTGAGCAACTAGTTCACGCAACAGATATTTTATTACAGGCTGCTACCGCAGTGAATATACCGGTAATTGTTACCGAACAATACCCCAAAGGATTAGGCTCAACAGTCGTGGCGCTACAACCCTACTTATCAGTAGCAAACCGAATAGAAAAAACTTGTTTTTCCTGTGCAGAGGCAGATGATTTCATGTCATCATTACGTGCCAGTCAGAGGCGACAAGTTATCTTAACCGGTATGGAAGCACATATTTGTGTGTTGCAAACAGCGCTGGCATTGCATGCACAAGGTTTTCAAGTGTTTGTGGTTGAAGATGCAGTGTGTTCGCGTACCCAACAAAATCAAGACAATGCCATGCAACGATTACGACAGGCTGGTGTAATTATTACTAACACTGAATCGGTATTATTTGAGTGGCTGGCTGATGCAAAACATGCAGAATTTAGAGCGTTAAGTAAATTAATTGTTTAATGATAGAAAATAGGTGAAAAAATGAAGTACATCGCAGCTATATTGTTACTGTTAAGTGCTGTTCAAATAGTATCTGCTGACGCTATTGATCAACAATCCTTGCAGCTATGCGAAAAGATAAAGTCATGTGCATTAGCTGAGCTAGAGGGGCAAGATATGTCAGCCGATATGAAATCGATGGTGCTGTCATCGATGGATGGAATGTGTCAGGCTATGGCTACCGAGTTTAGCAATGACAGCATTAAGCAATATGAAGGTTTACGCCAACAAGCAAAAGCGTGTATGGCGAGTTTATCTTCGTTGAGTTGTCCACAATTAATGGACGGAGCAACAGATACGCCTGAATGTGTAGCGTTGGAAAAAAGTGCTGCGGCGCATCAATAATATTGGATGAGCATAAAAAGGCTACTTATTGCCGCAGTATTCATTATTCTAATAGCTGGATTTTTAATCCCAGAAAATCTACAGATCCCGGTCGAGGATGCTACCTCTAAGGATTGGAATGAACAGTCTTTTTGGTATGAACCATGGGGTGCTTCAGGGGTACATAAAGGAATAGATATCTTTGCGGATAAGGGCAAGGCCTTATTGTCATCTAGCCCTGCGATTATCTTATACTCGGGAGAACTTGCTCGTGGTGGCAAGGTTATTTTAAGCTTAGGTCCTAAATGGCGCTTGCACTATTATGCCCACTTAGAATATTCGGCAGTTAAGCGTTGGCAACGGGTTAAAGGTGGCGAGCAAATTGGTTTGATCGGCGACAGTGGCAATGCCAAAGGTAAACCGCCACATGTGCATTATTCCGTTGTTACTTTACTGCCGTATGTATGGCGAATAGATAACTCAACACAGGGCTGGAAGAAAATGTTTTACCTCGATCCTAGTGAGTTATTGATGTGATAATTGGCGTTTATTGGCGACACCTTGTTTTTTTGTTTTTTCAATAACACTCTCTTGCTCATAAGCAGGAAGCCCCTTTAGTTTTGTACGGCTATAATCTAAAGATAAGGCTTGTTTTACGCTTTCTATTGATA
>CAYTAM010000199.1:0-3355 GCA_964435685.1 uncultured Methylophaga sp.
TATACCCATAATCATTCAATCTGTACATTTCAGACCAAAAGCTAGAAAGCCAGTGTTGCGTTGCAATGCTTGGCACAGAAAATTGCTCCTCGGCAATTGCTCCTGCATTGCTCTACTAAGTTACATCCATGTAACGATGCATTTTCTGCATACAGTCCATCCATGGACATAAAGGACTAGTCATTACCCGCACATTACGCCTTACTCTGACTTGCTATTTTTGCCCTGAATCTTCACAGATTGAATGATTTTGGGTATAAAGGCACAGGTGCATATAATTCGCGAAACTAATTTTGCCGCCTGCACGCTCTATTTCATCATAGATTAACGATAACAATTGCTTGCTATGGCGTTGTGCAATATCATCTGGTTTAGGTAATGTCATTTACTTATTAACCTGAACGCTGTGCTTATTCCGTTTTCAGGTTTATTATTAGAGTCGGCTAAAAATCCTACCGAAACGAAGTAACCGTCAGGTTCAATGACAGAGTTTTTTGAAGTGAGTAAAAATTTATTAGGGTGTTTTAAGTGTTAGAAAATGCAATTTTAGTTACGGGTGCGGGTCGCCGTATTGGTTATCATATCGCAAAACGATTACATGAGGATGGGCGACAGGTTATTGCCCATTATCGTACACCTACCGATCAGATCCAAGCATTAACCAAGCAAGGCGTGCTGACGATTCAAGCTGATTTTGGTGATACGGGTACTATCTTAGCACTTGTACAGGCACTACAAGTGCAATGCAGTAGTTTAAGAGCCATCATTCATAATGCCTCATCATTTGAGCCAACCGCGACAGATTTAAAAGAAGCTGCACAACAATACGAGCAGTTTTTTTATATACATATGATGGCACCTTTTTTGATAAGCCAAGGCTTGCAATCTTTGCTAAAAGGAGAAGGCAGTGATCCTGCGGATATTATTCATATCACCGATATCAATGCTGAAAACCCAACGCCAGACTTTGATATTTATGGTACGACCAAAGCGGGCTTGCATAATCTGACCTTAGCCTTAGCGAAGAAATATGCACCCACAATAAAAGTGAATGCGGTTGCGCCAGGACCGGTGCTTTTTACTGATCTTCATTCAGCAGAGACCAAAAACAGGATGTTGGCAGAAACACCTTTAGCAAGAGAAGGTGGAGCCGAGCCAGTATATTTGGCCGTAAAAAGCCTGTTAGATAATCCGTTTATTACTGGTGTCAGTTTGCCGGTAGATGGTGGTCGCCGTTTGTCCAAACGCTAAATTCATACTGATTAAGGCGACACCTTCTTGTTGCAGTGAAATAGGTTGACCAGAAATATAAGCTGTAATTTCTTCTAATAATGGGTAAAGAAAATATTCATCCGTAATAGTGTGACTAGCGCGTTCACGGTCTTTAGGGAATTGTACCGCCGTTAAAATATCAAGATCGGCGGGGCGGTCTTTTATGCTTCGCGTTGGATCAGTGCGATCGCGTCCCTGTTTTGTTTCAATAATATTACACATTTCTTTAAGGGCATGTTCTGTAATTGTTGTCTCAATAAAGACCACCACATTTAGAAAATCGTGCGGACTGTTCATGCCAATAGGCGGTAGCATTAATACGCGACTTAGTATGAGTCGGGGGAAGTGCTCAAGCAATTGATTAACAATAGCTACAAGATTGTTATGCGGATCAATATTACTGCCTATTCCGATTAAAAATCCAGATTGTTGTGTCATTTCCTGCTTCGTTCAACCACAATTTTAGCGAGATTATTGCCATGCAGTGTAACCGGTTTGCTAAGTGTTAATTTCAGTTTAGGGATCGGGTATTTAGTGAGCAATAAGGTGCATAAGTCTTCAGCCAGTGTTTCGATTAATTGGTAGCGACTGGCTTCAACAAACTGAACAATCGTCTGGGTAACTGCACCATAATCAAGGGTATCTTTTATATCGTCGCTACTAGCAGCTTTGCAAATATCCCAATCTATTTCTAAATCAAAACATAGAGTTTGCAGAGTTTCGCGTTCCCAATCATAAATACCGATAATGGTTGCTATTTTTAGATTGTTGAGAAAAATTTTATCCATATAGTTGCAGGCTCAAAGGTGAAAATTATGGGTAATATCTTTATAATAAACCTTATTCCGTTCTCAGGTTTATTAAGGAGCCTCTGATTAAGTCGATTAGAATTAGGCGCAGAAAAAAGTGTCGCTATTTTTCATGAAGTGAACCGGAATAGTCAGTTATCTCCACGGATGGAGTGTATGCAAGAAATGCAGGAGCAATTTCTTGTCTATTGCTGTGAACTTCGTGGAAAATATCGGCGCTTTTGGCAAGCCTAAAATAATTGGACTTAATCAGAGGCTCCTTTAAGGTAATAACTAACAGGTGGCATCATATCATGCTTGAAACATTGACTTTACCGATACTGGTTCTTATCGGTGCTTATTTGATAGGCTCCTTATCCAGCGCCATTATGCTATGCAAATTAGCAGGCTTGCCTGATCCTCGCAGTGAAGGTTCTGGCAACCCTGGTGCAACCAATGTGCTGCGTATCGCGGGTAAAAAGCTGGCGGTGACGGTATTGATCCTTGATGTTGCTAAAGGTGTGCTCCCCGTTGTACTTGCAAAATTATTGGGTTTTGATATGACATGGGTAGCCGCTACAGCATTTGTAGCTTTTTTAGGGCATTTATACCCGCTATTTTTCCAATTTAAAGGCGGCAAAGGGGTGGCAACAGCCTTAGGGGGGTTTCTTGCCCTATCGTTACCGTTAGCAGGCGCTATTTTATTAAGCTGGCTGGCAGTGTTTGCTATCAGTCGCCTTTCATCTTTATCAGCCATTATTGCCGCCGGGTTAGGACCAGTATATAGTTTATGGCTGATTGATAGCGTTAATGCCCGCTGGATAATTTTAGTGATGGCGCTGATGTTATTATTGCGCCATCGTAGTAATGTCGAGCGATTACTCTCAGGCGAAGAAGGTAGGTCAAAATAAGATTATAACAGAGATTTTTCAGTATGATCCAGGCAAATACCAACAAGAAAGATTCGCATTACTATATTTAAAATGGTATAAATGTAGTTATTATTGTCGCACAGCTGTCATTTCTTACACGCTGGTTGGCAGTTTTATTTGTTGGGTATGGGGAAAATGTATGAAAAGTCTTTGGTCTAATCAAGATAGGGGTAAAAGAGGAGCTGTCGAACAATTAAAATATCATCGGCTTCTATCAGAAAAATCACTGAAAATTATCGTTGCAGGATTATTGTTAAATATATCGCTAAGCCCTGTTTATGCTGAAACAGGAGCTACACAACTTGAGCCCATTACCGTTATCGGTGAAAAAGTGGCAAGATCAATACAGGATACCGTGTCTAG
>CAYTAM010000200.1:0-3354 GCA_964435685.1 uncultured Methylophaga sp.
TCCTAGGCAGTAAGTTATTCACTATTTAGTTATGTTTATCAATTTATTATTAACAAAGCTTCCGTAACTAATTGATTTGCAAAAGATGTACCGTAAAGCATTGATTTTAATATGAAAATTTAAAATGGTTAGTTTTTAACCATTTAGTGTAAATCACTTGTATGTTGGGGATCTATCACTGAAATGTGAACTTAATCACAGAGTTATCCACAGAAAATGTGGGTAAGTATTACAGTTTTATTACAGAGTAAAAGCGCCGGATCTTTTACAGCTCAATGCCTTTTTGAGCGCGTATACCTGCACGAAATGCATGTTTTATATCTTCAATTTTACTGACCGTATCGGCAGCCTCCATTACCTTGCTCGGTGCACCACGTCCGGTGATGATAATATGTTGCATTTCGGGGCGAGCAGCAATATCGTTTAATATCTTATCAGTGTCTAAATATTTCATTTTTAGTACGATGTTGAGTTCGTCTAACAGGACAATATCTACGCTTGGATCTAACAGTAGCTTTTTACAGATCTCCCAACCTGCTTCTGCTGATGAAATATCTTGTGTTAAGTTTTGCGTATCCCATGTAAAACCATCACCGACTACGTGATATTCAACTTGCTCAGGAAAACGCCGAAAGAAGGCTTCTTCACCGGTGCTACAAGCACCTTTAATAAATTGAACGATGCCTACTTTCATATTATGCCCAAGCGCACGGGCTACCATACCAAACCCTGATGAGCTCTTGCCTTTGCCGTTACCGGTAATAACAAGTAATAGTCCCTTGTCTTTATCAGCGTGTTGAATGCTTTTATCGACAATGTCTTTTTGGCGCTTCATTCGTTGCTGATGGCGTTGAGATTGGGTCATAAGTTAAGAGAGTGATAAAGTGGCAATATGCCCACTTTATCACTATTTAAATTTAAGGTCTGTAATTAATAGAGAAAAAGAAATTTGCACCAGCAGAGTTGTAGCCTGAAACCGTTTCATAGTCTGTATCGAATAAGTTTGATATTTTTAGTTGTAGATTGGTACTACTATTTATCTGATAAGCACCCACTAAATCAACCGTGGTGTAGCCAGCCAGTTTTCTTGTATTTGCGGCATTATCAAAACGTCTATCAGATACAAATACCTTGCTTGCAAGACTAAACTTATCAAATGACTTGTTTGCATTAAATGTAAAGGTGTGTTTAGCCCGTCTAGCTAAAACATTACCGTTGTTGACACCACCGCTTGCATTTTCCGGATCCGTTAATGAGTACTGAGTATCCAAATTAATGCCCATCAACTGGGTCGATGCTTGTAGTTCAAATCCTTTAATATCTGCTTCAGAAATATTCTGTGGAATGAAAGCACTATCAAGAGCAATTAAATTTTTTATTTTTGTTTGAAAGATATTAGCAGACCAATTTATTGCTAGCTGCACACCTTCAATACCAATCTCATAGCTTTCGGAACGTTCAGGAGCTAGTTCTGAGTTGCCACCAAAGGGACTGTATAAATCGATTAGAGAGGGCGCTACAAAAGCCGTCCCATATGAGGCATGGAGACGGATATGGTCGCTTATTTGTGTTCCCCAAGCGATATTTCCTGTTGTGTGATTACCAAACTGCTCGTCATCATTGCCTCTTAAAGAAAAACGATAATTATGAATGCCGCTATTACCTATTAATTGAGCAAAAACTGCATTATTTTCTCTTGCAGTTTCAGTAAAGCCGCTGGATTCTTTTATTTCATCATTTTCATAATCGTAACCAATGGTGAGCAAATGATTTTCATTCAGTTGAATATCATTTTGTAGGCTAAAATTATTTTGCTTATTGTCAGCAAAACTTGTTGAAGATGCGCCGCTATTATTAGCTTCAGCACGACCTTGGCTGAGCGTGGTTTTTACTGACCATACTGTCGAAACATTGAATGTTAGACTGGAGCCAAAAGTGTGTTGAAAGAAGTCAGTTTCATTAAAAAACCCATCATATTCTACCTTGCCTTTACTATGTAAACTAAATACTTCTAATTCAGAACCATTGGAGAAGCGGTGACCGACGCTTAATGATGAATTTGCATTGCGATAAGCATCATTATCAGGCTCATCTGCAAAACAACCAATAAATAAGCTGGCACTGCTACCATCACAAGCATTAAATCCAGCTGATTCTGTATAACCCAAACTGATATTAAACCAATTAGAATTATCACCACCGGACAGACCCAAGGTGGTCTCTTTAGTATCATGTGTACCATAGCCTACAGATATACTTGGAGTTATTCTACCGTCACCTTTTTTTGTGAAAATGTGAATAGTTCCACCAATAGATTCAGAGCCATAAAGACTAGATTGAGGACCGCGCACAAGCTCAATCCGCTCAACGTGATTGAGTGGGATGTGTTCAAGCTGTGGTCCACCAAACTCATTAGTAGCGAGCTTTACACCATTTAATATAATTTGAGTATGATTAGATTCTGTTCCTCGTAAAAAAAGTGAGGTCTGCTTGCCTAATCCGCCAGAGTTACTGATAACGACTCCGGGAAGTGAGTTGATTGCTTTAGCTAATGTTTGATAATTATAACGTTCGATTTCTTCACGCGTAACCACAGAAACAGATGATAGTAATCTGTTAGTAGCAATTGGGGTTCGTGTAGTTGTTACAATCATTGTGTCAAGGTCACTGGTCGCAGTAGCGGGTAGTGACAGTGAGATCAATGGTAAAGTTAAAAGAGATAAAGCTAAGTGTCGATAAGACATAATATTGCACCTAAATTAATGCTCGATATCCACCCGGGATCGAGGAATTAAAAATAACCGTGTGCGGAAGCAAAACATAGCTTTATACTTTAATATTGCCCGCCGCAATAGGGTTTTCGAATGCGATGGGCCGGTCTCCGGACTTACGAGTGATTCAATGGTTCGCCTTCCCATGATAAACACAGTGGCGTGGTGAACAATTAAACTCGATTACCGTTGCGGGGGCAGTGCTGGATTTGCACTAAAAATTGTGCTCACTAGCTTCCCGATTATCCCTAAATTGATCTACCCAAACTGCTATCTTCAAGTAGTTTGGGTATATACCAGTTATCATTCAAGTTGCATAATTTACACGTCATCGCCGAGATCTTTTATCGGGGATCTATGGCTCTAACACTAGACTCTCATTTAAAACATGCGGGAGTGACGAAAAATATAAATTCTGCAATTTGAAGTGTCATGGGTATATAAGGGCACCTAAAGCAGGCGCTAGAATAGTAGTTGTTGACAATCTTGTCAATTTTTTGTGAGATGATAACTACGTTTAGGCGCTATTTTCGGTTAAAATGATTAGCATACGGAAATTTAAGAGCTATTATATAAATAAAAG
>CAYTAM010000201.1:0-3320 GCA_964435685.1 uncultured Methylophaga sp.
AAAGGCGAAGCTTTGTTAGTGCCCTTTTTCTGTGATGTATTTATTGGTGATGCAATAACATGGACTGGTGACCGAAAAACATTTATGAATCATCTTGAGCAACGTATGGGCACACTGACAGAAGAAGGGCAGTTTTCTGCATGGGAATAAATAAATCTATGTTTTATCCGCTATACTATTGATTACCACTTTGAATAGTAAGGACTTAAGCCTATGCCTAATCCATCTTCCTTCCCCCCCGTATATAATGATGAAGCACAAAAGGCATCAGAAAATCTCAGACAAGCATTACCATTATTAAATAAACATAAAACACCTGTGAACCCGGTTAATTATGCAGTTTGGTATGAATATGTATCAGGCAATAATCAGGAATTAGCGAGTGTTATTGATAAGCGACTGAGTAAAAATGAGCCGATTACTACTGAGGTAACACAATACCTTTATGAAAAATATGTATTAATGGGGATGCCTGAACGGCTAGAAAATACCAGTGATGGCTTAAAAGTTGTAGTTGATAATACCCTTGATAATATTACTAAAGCAGAATCTACCGCAAATAATGTACTCACTGATTTAAGTGGTAGTCAGTCAGCATTGGAAAGCTGCAATTCAGCTGAAGACTTACGCAATCTTATCGGTGAGATCCTATTGACAACACAGGCTATGACAGAATCTGGCAAAGAATTTAAACAAGATCTTGCCCAATCATCGCAACAAATTTCTGAGCTTAAAAAAGAGTTGGAAGTCGTTAAAAAACTGGCCGAAACTGATGCGCTTACCGGTTTATTAAACCGCGGGGCATTCAATAAAGAGCTCACTGATTTATGTCGTCAAACTGCCGTTGAAGCTGCATTGGTAATGTTTGATTTAGACCACTTTAAAGCTTTAAATGATAATTTTGGTCATTTATTAGGTGATAAGGTTATTCAATTCTTTGCTTCTTTAATGCAAAAATATGCTGGCGAACAACACCTTGCCGTTCGTTATGGTGGCGAAGAGATGGCTATCATTATGCTAGATATCAATCAACGTGAAGCACTTAAAATTGCCGATGCAATCCGTAGCAGCTTTGCCAATAGCCGCCTTAAAAAGAAAGGCAGTGAAGACTCTATAGGCCAAGTGACCGTATCCATAGGTTTAAGCATGCTCAGAAGCACCGACACACCACAAACTTTAATCGAACGTGCTGATGGAGCACTTTATTTATCTAAACAAAATGGTCGTAACCGTATTAGTGTGCGTTAGCTGAACCTGCTTGTAAATGCGCCACGCGTAATGTTGCCGGAGGATGCGAATCATAAATAGAGGATACCAAAGGATCGGGGGTTAAGGTGCTGGCGTTTTCCTTATACAAGGCGACCAACGCCTGAATAAGGTGTTCCGAGCTTGATACCGATGCAGCATAATCATCCGCTTCATATTCATATTTACGTGACATTGCCGTCATCACTGGATGTAAAAAGAAGCTAAATACTGGGATCACCAACATAAACAATAGCAAAGCTGTTGCGCTGTTTTGCGTGCTCACACCTAAACCGGTATAAAACCATGATTGTGCTGATGCCCAACCTAATATCGCTAAACCAATCAAACTAAGCAACGCCATCACTGCCATGTTTTTTACGACATGTTTACGGCGAAAATGACCTAGTTCATGCGCCAAAACAGCTTCAATTTGATCTTCATTCAGGGTATCTAATAAGGTATCAAAAAATACAATGCGCTTATTATTACCAAGCCCAGTGAAATAGGCATTGCCATGGCCACTGCGACGCGAGCCATCCATCACATAAATACCTTGGCTTTTAAAACCGCAACGAGACAATAAACCTTCTACTCGCGCTTTTAATTTTTCATCTTCTAATGGGGTAAACTTATTAAATAGTGGCGCAATAAAAGCAGGATATGCCCACATCATCACAATAGTAAAACCGATCCATGCCGCCCATAAATATAGCCACCAATAGTCACCGGTACTATCCATTAACCACAGTGCTGCCAAAATTAATGGCGCGCCAATAACGATCATCAATACAGTTTGCCTTAGCGTATCTGACAAATAGAGCACAGGCGTATTTTTATTAAAGCCAAACTTATCTTCTAAAACAAAGGTTTTATACCAATCAAGCGGTATCTCCAATAGCGAACCAATAACCAAAAAACTTAATATGAATACCACAGCTGTGGTAGAGGCTGACCAGCCAAACTGTTGCCAAATATTGACCAAATATTGCAAACCACCGCCTAGTGTCCATGCTAATAAGATGGCCATGCTTACGCCTGTAGCAATCCGGTTTAACCGTCCTTTAGCTATAGTATAATCTGCTGCTTTTTGATGCGCAGATAGCGACACTTCTTCACTAAATACCTCAGGAACGCTATCACGATGTTTGTACACATAAGCACTTTGGCGTAGCGATAACCACAATTCAATTGCAGTCATCAAAACTAATACTATAAGGAATACCCAAGTAAATTCATTCATTATTAAATTCTCAAAATTTATACTTTGTCACCAAATAATGATGCATTATGCTTTCTAAGCAGATAAGGCTTTGATACAATCGGCTACAATTAAGTTCATAATAAATTAACTATAGAGTCCGAAATGACCAAAAGCAAAAACAACCTGATCTGGATAGATCTTGAAATGAC
Organism: uncultured Methylophaga sp.; assembly: GCA_964435685.1. Classification (GTDB taxonomy): domain Bacteria; phylum Pseudomonadota; class Gammaproteobacteria; order Nitrosococcales; family Methylophagaceae. The sequence goes on from CAYTAM010000201.1 coordinate 2,659, forward strand.
AGGTCTCAATACCGTTAATGACTATATTATTGAAATTGCCACTATTGTAACCGATGGTGATTTAAATATTCTAGCTGAAGGTCCCATTATAGCAGTTCACCAAAAGGATGCTACTCTTGCCGCTATGGATGAATGGAACACTCGCCAGCACGGTGGTTCAGGCTTAATTGAGCGCATCCGTAATAGCACGACCAATGAGACACAAGCAGAGCAACAAACCCTGGAGTTTTTAAAAGGTTATGTTCCCGCAGGTACATCACCTATGTGTGGTAATAGTATCTGCCAAGATCGCCGTTTTATGGCACGTATTATGCCTGAATTAGAGGCTTATTTTCACTATCGAAATCTCGATGTCAGCTCATTGAAAGAGCTAGCCCGCCGCTGGGCACCTAAAGTAGAAAAAAGTTTTAAGAAGCATTCCTCTCATTTGGCCATGGATGATGTTAAGGATTCAATTCGTGAATTACAACATTACCGCGAACATTTTATTAAGTTGCCTTAAAGATCCTCTGAACTAAGCGTAGCGGAGAAAAGCCCAATATTCGGGTTTGAATGCAATCAAAAGGTACTCTGCATCGTCTTGGTGTTAGTGGTCAGAATTTTACCTTAGATCTGAGGGTCTGACTTACTATACCCAAACTACTTGGAAATGCATGATTCAG
>CAYTAM010000202.1:0-3319 GCA_964435685.1 uncultured Methylophaga sp.
GGACTAGTCATTACCTGCACATTGCGTCTTGCCCTGACTTCCTATTTTCGCCCTAAATCTTCACAGATTGAATGATTACGGGTATATTATTTTGATACTATAAAAATTAATGAAACAATTACAATATATTTTTGATACAGCAGATTTATTGTATTCGTTAACGGATATCGAGCAGGCGCTTGACCGCTTGGCGACAACTTTAACCAAGCAATTTGCTAATTTGAACCCAGTTATTTTATGTGTAATGAAGGGATCGGTTGTTGTGACTGGAAACTTGTTGCCTAGGCTAAACTTCCCGTTGGAGCTGGATTATATTCATGCTAGCCGTTATGGCGATAATACGGAAGGATCCAAATTAAACTGGCTTCACAAACCCGCAACCGATTTAGTAGGGCGTACGGTTGTTTTAGTAGAAGATATTTTTGATGAAGGTGTGACCTTGAATGCGTTAAGAGAATATTGCCAGCAAGCAGGAGCAAAGTCAGTAAGTTGTGTGACATTGATTGATAAAGTACATGAAAATAAAGTGGGTATTTTACCTGAATTTATAGGTTTAGCTGTACCAAACCGTTATGTATTTGGTTTTGGGATGGATTACAAAGGCTATTGGCGAAATGCACCGGGAATTTATGCGGTGAAGGATAAATATTTATGAGTGTTTTAGCGATTATTGGGGGTACAGGGATTACTGCTTTAGATAATTTAACAGTTATTGAGAATAAGATTATTGAAACACCATTTGGAGAACCGTCAAGTCCATTAATAATAGCTGAATATCAAGGAAAAAAAATTATATTCTTACCTCGCCATGGCCAGCAACATACTATTGCGCCTCATAAGGTGAATTATCGGGCTAATATATGGGCATTATATGCATTAGGAGTAGAAAAAATAATTGCAATAGCTGCGGTTGGCGCTATTAATAAAAATCTGCAGCCAAGCATGTTAGCGGTGCCTGACCAAATTATTGACTACACTTATGGTCGTGAACAAAGTTTTTATAGTGATGATTTTACAGCAGATAAGCATCTTGATTTTAGCTATCCCTATGATGCAGAACTGCGCGAGGAGATGTTAGCGGCGGCAACTAGGCAAAATATTGCTATAACAGATGGTGGTATTTATGGAGCAACCCAAGGGCCTAGGCTAGAAACAGCAGCAGAAATTAAGCGTTTAGATCAAGATGGCTGTGCCATGGTGGGTATGACCGGTATGCCAGAAGCCTATTTAGCACGCGAACTAGGGATGGCTTATGCGGCTTGTGCGGTTATGGCTAACTGGGCAGCCGGCATTACCGACGATGAAATTCAGATGGCGGATATTGAATATGTACTCAACAAGGGAATGGCACAGGTGCAGCAATTATTAGCAGAAATTATTCGCATGCAGTAAGTTACTGAGGATCACAATGGCGTTATTTGTAACAGTGCTCCCAGTTTAGGATGATCATAAAAATGCAGTTTCTTACTGCGAATACGACGGGACTCAATTAGACGAGGCGATTGATCACCTTGCATTAGTTGCAAATCTATCGCGGCATGTAAGTGGGTTGCTTTAAAAAAACGTACTGAGCCATTAAGCATGCCATCAGTGGATTGTATGTTCACCGCTGTTGAACTCGCTGTTCTCATAATGGGCTGCTGCCATGATTTATGGTAAAGCACACGGTAATTTTCAGACCTACTCAAGTGAGTAGCAGTTTGTAATAAGGTGCTGTTTGTGGCAGGCCGGATCAGTTTCCCTGAGACAGAAGGGCTTAGCGGAGCAGTAATGTCGAAAGAGGATTCAGGCCACGCTTCATCGGTGTAAGTGTTAAGTTGTTCAAACACGATTAACTCAACGTGATACCACTGTTGCGCTTGCGCATGAGAATTTAAAGACCAAAGCAAGATAATACTGAGTAAGCGTAAAAGATGAGCCATTTTCATAGTTATTATTGTTGCATCAAAAAGTAATGTAGTCTATTGTCTAATGTTGCTAACAAAATGTCCAAATTTTATTTGCTATAATGAATGAAAATTGGATTAACTTTTATTTTAAGGGGATAACTATGTTTGAAGGATTATCGATATTTGCTGTAATTATCGTTGGTTTAGCACTGATTTTATTATATAAAGGGGTACAGTCAGTTCGACAAGGTCATGAATTTACTGTTGAGCGCTTTGGGCGTTATACCCGTACATTACGCCCAGGTTTACATTGGATTGTGCCGATGATGGATAGTGTTGGTGCCAAAATTAATATGATGGAACAAGTATTAGATGTGCAATCACAAGAAATTATCACTAAAGATAATGCGATGGTGCGTGTTGATGGCGTGGTGTTTTTCCAAGTAGTGGATGCGCCTAAGGCAGCGTATGAAGTCAATAATTTACAACATGCTATTCTAAATTTAACTCAAACTAATATTCGTACCGTAATGGGTTCAATGGATTTAGATGAGCTATTATCTAAACGTGATGAAATTAATGCGCGATTATTGAATGTGGTTGATGATGCCACCACACCTTGGGGGGTAAAAGTAACCCGTATTGAAATTAAAGACATTGAACCGCCAAAAGACTTGGTTGAAGCGATGGGTCGTCAAATGAAGGCTGAACGTGAGAAGCGTGCCAATATCTTGGAAGCAGAAGGTTTGAGACAAGCCGAAATTTTACGTGCAGAAGGTGAAAAACAAGCCATTATGCTGGATGCTGAAGGGCGTAAAGAAGCGGCATTTCGTGATGCTGAAGCGCGTGAACGTGAAGCGGAAGCGGAAGCACGGGCAACCTTGGTGGTATCTGAAGCCATAGCTAAGGGCGATATCCAAGCTGTTAATTATTTTGTGGCATTAAAATATATAGAGTCACTTAAAGATATGGCAGCAGCAGACAATCATAAAGTTATCTTTATGCCGCTGGAAGCGAGCAATGTGATTGGCGCATTAGGCGGAATAGCTGAATTAGCGAAAGACACCTTTAAAGGCAAATAATAATGGAATTTGCACCTACATTCTGGCATTGGTGGATATTTGCAGCAGCGTTAATTGCTTTTGAAGTAATGTTACCTACTTTCTATTTATTGTGGACAGCGATCGCTGCATTTATTGTAGGTTTGATTTTGTGGTTATTTCCATCACTGATCTGGGAAGTGCAGATTGTTATTTTTGCTATTTTATCAGTGCTCACTATTATTGTTTGGCGCAGTTATGCCAAGAGAGCCCCAGCGGTATCTGATGAGCCCTTGTTGAACCGACGTGGTGAGCAGTATGTCGGGCGAGTGGTTACCTTGGAAGAGCCGATTATTGATAGTATAGGTAAAGTGAAACTTGATGATTCTA
>CAYTAM010000203.1:0-3318 GCA_964435685.1 uncultured Methylophaga sp.
AATGCACTATTTTCTGCATTCCCTAAATCACACTTAGGTTTTTAGAGATGCCCATTTATAATCTCTGTAATGGCATCAACAATAATTTGCGGCTGGTCATGCGGGATATTATGGCCGCTTTGGTTAGCAAATATATGCTGACTATAAGGTGATAAACGAGTCAGATCTTGTTGTAATTCAAGCCATATTTTTTCACGTTGGCGTAGCTTTTCATTACCTGCCCATTCAGGTATGCCTCGACTAATAACGATTAAAGGCACAGTGGGAATACTGCCATTAAGCTGGACTTGGCGTGAACTTTGATATAAGCCCGCTATTTCTTGACCGGCGGCACGATGAGCATGGTCAAGCAGTACTTGATGTTTTTCATTTGGTGACGACTCTTCTTTAGGAGCAACAGGAATAATGACAATATTGCGCCGACCTTTGTACGGTGCGGGTAATTTAATATTCAAACGGTCATATTGCAACTCATGTGAGGCATCCACTAAAATCATTCCGGCGATGACTTCGGGGTAAAAATTAGCAAATAATCTTAGATTAAAACCACCAAATGAATGCCCTACTAGAATATAGGGAGGGGGGACTTGAGCTTGATGAAGTAATTGTCCTAATTCGTAGGCGATGCGTCTACTATTACGTGGTATTGGACCATAATCACTCCAGCCATAGCCCGCGCGGTCATAAATGCAGGTGTGTGTTATTTTTGCGGATTGTTCAAATAGTGATTGCCAATCTGATGAATCTTCACCTAAACCTACATCCATAATAACAGTAGGACTGCCCTGACCTGAACAATTTATATGTAAGCTATAGCCACCAATATCATAGCGTTCTCCTGGAATAGGCGGCAGATCTTGTGCAACGGCGAAAGCGTGAAGTCCATAGAAAAATAATAGGTATAGGCTTAAACGCATAAGTTTAACCTCCCACCTTTGTGAGCACTCTTAATGTAGTTGACGTTTTATTGTAATAAAAGTTTCATTTCTATATTAGCTGATTAATTTTACGCTTGATATCTTTCAGTTCAAATGGCCAATTAAGTTCACTGTTATCAGCAAATTTCAGTACAGGGATTTTTGTGCCGTAACGGGCGACAAGATCATTATCATCGCCTATTTCAATGGCTTTAATAGTGTTCTCCATATCAAGCAACATGGCCTGGGCAAGGTCACATAAATGACAGCCAACAGTTGTGTAAAGGATTATCGTTGTCACGTTTCTAATAATCTCGGCATAAGCTCAACAAAATTACAAGGTCGATGACGGATATCTAACTGATCTTTTAAAATATCATCCCATGCTGTTTTACACGCGCCTGATGAGCCAGGCAAACAAAACACAAAAGTACCATTAGCCATGCCACCGATTGCACGAGATTGAATGGTGGAGGTGCGAATGTCTTGATAAGATATTTGTCGAAATAATTCGCCAAAACCAGTGATTTCTTTATCTAGCAAAACACTTACTGCTTCTGGCGTACCATCACGCCCAGTTAGGCCAGTGCCACCTGTGGTGATGATAGCTTGGATATCTGGATCAGCAATCCACTGTGAAATAACCGCACGAATTTGATAGCGATCATCACGAACAATTTGCTGATCAGCAACTAAGTGATCGGCGGCTAAAACACGCTTACGAAGAACTTTTCCGGAGGTGTCGGTCTCTAAAGTGCGTGAATCAGAAATAGTGAGTAGGGCGATGTTAACAGGAATAAAAACTTTTTCCATGATATAGCTCTCGGTTATAGTGTTAAAGACCAGTATAATGTTTTAGATCTTAAATGGGAGTTTTATAATGAAAAAGGTAATAATTGCTGCCACGATGGCGACCTTAATGAGCGGCTGTGCGACGATGGACGATCCCAACCAAAAAGCCAAAATAGGTGCGGTCATTGGCGCAGTAACAGGTGCAGTGTTAGGCCATGCGGTCGAAAATGATAAAGGCGGCATTATTGTTGGCGCGGCAGTGGGTGCAGCCGCAGGTGCGGGCATTGGCCACTATATGGATAATCAGCAAAGAGAAATGGAAGCAGCCTTGGCAGAAGAGCAAGCGAGTCATGATATTGAAGTAAGACGCTTACAAGATGAGACTTTAAAAATTGATATTTCCAGTGAAATTTCATTTGATTTCGGTAAATCATCATTAAAACCGGCCTTTATGCCAACCTTAGAAAAAGTGTCTGAAATTTTAGTGCGTTATCCACGCACAGTGATTCATGTGGTGGGTCATACCGACAGTGTTGGCTCAGAGAGTTATAATATGGAACTTTCACGTCAGCGTGCTCAATCAGTGATTGATTATTTTGTGCAACAAGGCATTTCTCAAAGTCGCTTGGTTACAGTAGGACGTGGTGAATTAGAACCCAGAGCCAGCAATGATACAGAAGCAGGCCGCCAACTAAATCGTCGAGTAGCAATATATGTCAAACCCGTCATCGAAGGACAAGAATCACAAGCATATGAAACGCCGCAAGGCACCCAAATCTGATTCAATATCTGCGCAAAATGATCTGATTTTTGGACTGCACGCGATACAGGCGGCACTTGATGTGCCTGTGTCGCGGATCAAAGAAATTTGGCTGGCGGATGAACGCCACGATAAACGAATTGATAATATTCTCGCCGGGGCAAAAAAGCATAACATTACAATACAAAAAGTATCACGGGAAGACTTAGATGAAATGCTGCCTGATGTGCAACATCAAGGAGGAATAGCTAAGAGTAGACCGCTGAAAGTATTAGATGAAACAGATCTAGTTAAATTATTAGAAAGCTTAGAGGAGCCACCATTTTTATTAATTCTCGATGGCGTACAAGATCCGCACAACCTTGGGGCATGCATGCGTACGGCAGAAGCCGCTGGCGCACATGCTGTTATCGCTCCCAAAGATAGAGCCTCAAGTCTCACCCACACGGCACTAAAAGTATCTAGCGGTGCCGCCGAACGATTACCTTTTATTCAAATCACCAATCTAGCTCGGGTATTACGTGAATTACAGCACCATGGTATATGGCTAGTGGGTACATCAGCTGATAGTGAAACTACGATTTTTGAAGCAGATTTAAAAGGTCCACTGGCCATCATACTAGGTGCAGAAGGGCGTGGAATTCGTCGCTTAACCCGTGAGAATTGCGATCAAACAGTTTATATTCCGATGAAAGGTGGTGCGGAAAGTTTGAATGTTTCGGTAGCGGCAGGGGTGTGTTTGTTTGAGGCAAGTAGGCAGCGTCTATAGCCGTGATCATTCAATTTTCAAAAAAACCTCGTCATCCCAGTAGCTTACCCAGTCAAGCTGAGCACAAGCTTAGCCGGGAT
>CAYTAM010000204.1:0-3317 GCA_964435685.1 uncultured Methylophaga sp.
ATGGTATAAAAACACTTAAACTTATGATAAAAAGCAATAAAATACAAGGCTTTACGCTACTAGAACTAATGATTACTCTTGCAGTCGCTGCAATTATGATGTCGATAGCTTTGCCTAGTTTTATGGGGTTAATACGGGATAGCCGAATGACGACCGATGCAAATATTATTTTAACCTCTATCAATTATGCTCGTAGTGAGGCTGTTACTCGTAATGTTCAGGTAACAATATTGAGGCAAGGAGGTGGAGTTAGTGAATGGGAAGGAGGCTGGAATATTTTCACAGACTTTAATGGTAACGGCATCTGTGACGATGGTTGTGATGCAACAAACCTTGGAGAAGATGAGCTACTTAAAACATATGATGGCGTAGAAAAAGGCTACACTCTCAGAACAGGTGGGAATTATCCAACATGGATGGCATATCTCCCTTCAGGAATGAGTGAGGGTAGTGGACCCAATGTGAATGATACTTTTCGTTTGTGCGATCCTGATGCTGACACGATTAATTCTAGGGCAATTAATATTAATGTTTTAGGGCGAGCACGTATTTCAAGGGGCACGGCTTTATGTCCATAAACCGATATAAATATAGTAAAAAAACGAAAAAAAACAAAGGTTTCACATTATTAGAGGTATTAATTACCGTTGTTATTTTGGCATTGGGATTATTAGGTGTTGCAGGGCTTCAAATAACTTCTTTACGTGACAACCTTCGTGCCGAACATCAAGGAAAGGCAGCGCAACTGGCTTATGATATGGCAGATAGAATGCGGTCTAATGTAGATAGAAATAACTTAACGGGCTTAGATAATTATACCAACGGACCTATTGAGAACACCAGTTGTATTACTGTACCCATTGTAGGTTGCACAGCACAGCAGCAAGCAGGTCATGATAGGTTTGAGTGGGAGAGGGAAATTGCAAATTCGCTTCCTTTAGGTGAGGGCGATGTAAGTGAAGCCGCAGGCGTGTATAGGATTATTGTTGAGTGGGATGATGATCGTAGTGGTGCGATTGATGCGAGTGACGCACAGTTTACAGTGAGGTTTGAGCCATGATTTCGTTGAAAAATTCACATCAAAAACAAAAAGGCTTCACCCTTATTGAAATAATGATTGCTCTAACGATAGGTATATTTTTAGCGGCTGGAGTTGCACAGGTATTTATAGGCACCAAACAAACCAATAGAATGCAAGAAAACCTCTCTAGAATGCAAGAAAACGCCCGTTTCGCCATGTATTTTTTAACTCAAGAGATTCGTCAAGCAGATTTTGAGGGTAACGTGTGTGGTAATAAAAAACTACTAGAAACGGCATATAACAACCTAGATTCTTCAGCTGCAATGTATCATTTTAATTCATCAGATGCAATCGTCGGGTTTGATAGTTTTGGCTTGAATGGCAGTGATAAAATCACTGTAAAAAGAGCTATAGTATCTGGGCAAGGAACATCTATTGTTTTGCCTCATAATAATAACAATGCTAATTTAAAAGTAGAGAGTAATGTGGGGAGTTTTGCTCAAGGAGATATAGTTTTGGTAACAAACTGCTCTAGAGGAGATATATTTCAAATTATCAACACCACAGGTACGGGCGGAACAACTTTAACGCATTCAGTTGGCAACAATAATCAACCAGGCAATAAAACTAATAATTTGTCAGCAGAATATACAGGGCCAGCAAAGGTGTACCGCTTTTCAGTAAGAACGGCAGAGTATACTATTAAAGAAGATAGTTTTGGTGTGCCTGGATTAATGTTGAATAATGGTGTAATCACACAACAACTGGTACCTAATATTGAAAATATGCAGATCCTTTATGGTCAACGACAAGGCGGTGTTATGTTTTATGTTCCTGCAGAAACAGCAGGCTTAGATATGGCACAAGTAATAAGTATAAGGGTTAGTTTGCTGGCTAGAAGCCCAGATGATTTTGTTGCGACCAACCCTCAAGCTTATTTTTATAATGGGGTTGATGTGTCGGGGGCGGCGATACCGGATAGACGCTTAAGAAAAGTGTATACCTCTACAATTGCTGTGCGTAACAGGCTTAATTAAGGCCAAGGTTGAATAAATGAATAAAAATAAAGGTTTCACGCTTATTGAATTAATGATTGTTGTCGCTATTATCGCCATTTTGGCAGCGATCGCTTATCCAAGTTACCAGGGCGCGATAAGAGATACGCGGCGCGGCGTTGCTCAAGCAGACTTGGTGGAGTTAGCAGGTTTTATGGAGCGCTATTACACTACAAATTCAAAATATACAGATGCAGCTATTCCATTTAATGAGTCACCCCAAGAAGGAGGTGCCGTTTATTATAATTTATCTGTTACCATTCCTTCTGCCACGACATTTGTTTTAGTAGCAACGCCAGCCGGCTCACAAGCCACAGATTATTGTGGTGTATTAACGCTAGAAGGCACAGATAAAAAAACAGCAGTCTATGCAGGTTCAATCGTTGCAGGTTGTTGGTAAAGAGTGAGTTTAATCACAGAAAAAAACAGCCATCATTATAAGATGAGAATAGTGAAATATTGAACAAATAGAATGAGTCCGAGTATAACTAACCCTCTAGGGATGAGGAATTATGGGGCAACACAGTGACAAATAACGGTTATTTGATGAGTTCTCGCCATACACAGCAGGGTGTAGTGCTGGCTATTGCTTTAATTATGTTAGTTTTAATTACGCTTCTTGCGGTGAGTGCGATGCGAACAACCATAATGGAAGAGCGCATGGCCAGCAATAGCCGCAATGATAATATTGCTTTTCAATTGGCAGAAACAACATTACGCCACGCAGAAGCGAATCTTTTGGCCGATCCCCAAGCTATATCTATCCTCGCTGCCACCTCGATCCCTCCCGCTGTTGGTTTAGGATCATGTGAAATAGTTTTAAATAGTGAAGATTTTACAGATCAGGATCGATGGGATGACATTGCCTGTCCTTATGTAGGCGATGCGGACAATGATGTGCCGCCGGAAAACGTGCCGCGTTATTTTGTTGAGTTTGTGCGTGCGGAAATACCTGTTGTGCCAGGAACAACCCCCCCTCGAAATTGCTATTATCGGGTGACTGCCAGAGGCTATGGGCCCGATGCCAATAGTACCGTGACATTGCAAACAACATTTCGATTTGACAACTGTACATAAAATGAATTTTATGGGTAACTAACAATGAAAAATAAAATTTCAATGCTAACAAGCATTAACAAGCAATTACAACAGCTAAAAATAAGCATTTTATTGGCGACTACGCTGCTGTTTTCAAATGCGGTATTAGCGGTTGATATTGCCCAAAGCCCCTTGTTTTTAGA
>CAYTAM010000205.1:0-3210 GCA_964435685.1 uncultured Methylophaga sp.
TATATAACATTATTTATTGAGGAAGAGACAATGGCTGAAGGTAAACAACAACAACAATTAAAACAGAATATAAAAGACGGTAACCAATGGGTGCGGATCCTCTATATGGTATTGTTTTGGATTGTTTTGTATTTCGTGTTAACGGTAACGGGCGTGGTCATTTTTATTCAGATCTTATTTGCACTTATTACAGGTTCAGACAATGAGAATTTGCGTAAATTTGCTGCTGACTTAGCAAAATACATTAATCAAATTATTTTATTTTTAACGTATAATGATGATCGTAAACCTTTCCCCTTTGCCACTTGGGGTAAGGTAGATAAAGTTAAGCCAAAACCAAAACCAGCACCTGTTAACGAAGCTGATGAGCCTGAAGCTATTATTGAAATTGAGCCTGAATCTAAAGAAGATAAGCCTGAAAAATAACAATTAATGTTGATCGTTATTTCACCAGCAAAAACATTGGATTTTGATAGTAATCCTGTTATTACTGATTGTAGTCAGCCTCGATTTTTAGAACAGTCGCAACAACTTATCGATGATTTAAAGAAATTATCAGTGGCTGATGTGGCATCATTAATGAAGTTAAGTGATAAATTAGCGGGCTTAAATATGGCGCGCTTTCAAACATGGTCGCTGCCTTTTGATTTAACAAATGCCAAGCAAGCGGTATTAGCGTTTAAAGGTGATGTTTATACAGGATTGGATGCGGATAGTTTAGACAAAGCGGGTGTTAAGTTTATGCAGCAACACCTACGCATACTATCTGGGCTTTATGGTGTATTGCGACCATTAGATTTAATACAAGCCTATCGTTTAGAAATGGGAACTAAGTTTAGCAATGTAACAGGTGAAAACTTATATCAATTCTGGGATGATCAACTTCGACAATCAATTGCAGGTGAATTGTCAGATGAGGTATTGATCAATTTGGCATCAAATGAATATTTTAAGGCGCTACAAGCCAAAAAAATAAATGGCAGAATTATTACCCCGATATTTAAGGATTGGAAAAATGGTCAATATAAGATCATTAGTTTCTACGCTAAAAAAGCACGAGGACTAATGAGCCGCTATATTATCGACCATAGTATTGAAAAACCTGAAAGTATCCAACAATTTGATATGGATGGTTATCGATTTAGCCCAGAAATGTCAAAAGGAGATGATTGGGTATTTATTCGCGATCATAGCTAATGCTTTTTCCTTAAGCCGTCTCTGAATAAGTGATGAATTCATATCGCACGCTCAAAATATCCAGTTTCTGCGTTTCTCTCCTGAAAGCTGAATATTTTTGACGTAAGCTATTTACCTTTGGGTTACTTCGTTTCGTCCATGACTTATTCAGAGGCTCATTACATGCCAGAGTGAACGGACATTAGAGCGCATTTTTGTTAAGTAAAACGTGATGGCAATCTCTTCTAACGCAGCCAGCAAGCACACAAAGGCGGCGATACGGAATGGCCATGCAATATCAAAAACAAATAGGATGAAAAATGCTATTCCGGTGACGATAACTGCGCCCTTTACTAGCCAGGTATGGTAGCTGGTAAAGTTATGGAACTTGATGATACCAATGATAACAGGCAGTGAAAAACTGATGATTATAAGGATGACATACATTATCTCGCGTTGAACTATATCAGGCCATAACCACCAGATGGAAATTGCCATTGTGCCATAAATAAGTAAATCACCTGCACTGTCTAAGAAGGCACCTAATTCACTTTGTTGATTTAACAGTCTTGCCGCTAGACCATCAAGTGCATCACTTAAAAAAGTTGCTGCCAACAATATTAGAAAGGCATCTCCCTTATCTGACCACGCTAACCATAATAAAAACGGTGCTGCGACAAAGCGAAAATAAGTTAACAAGTTGGGAAGACTTAATAATTCATTTAGTGTGTATTTGACCATTGCTACACCCCAAAAGTAGCCAATAACGGCTTATGGTCAGATAGGCGGTTCCATTGGTCATATTCAGGGCGTTCACAGCTTAGTGCTTGCAAACCCCTGAAATAGATCCTGTCCATTTTCAGAATGGGTAGCCATGCAGGCCATGTTTTGGCATGGCGGTTATGTATGGCTTGATGTGCGTCTTTAAGATCGAGGTGTTTAGCGAATCGTTTTTCCGCTTGGATAGTCCAGTCATTAAAATCACCTGCAACGATTAAAGGTGCATCATGTGGTACATGCTCTTCAATTCTTTTAGATAAGGTTTTAAATTGATGGCGGCGTTCCATTCCAATTACACCGAGGTGAATGCAGATAATGTGTAAATCGTCAACAAGACCTGGTAACTGTATAACCCCATGCAATAAACTGCGGCTGGCTCTTTCATAGGGTGAGACATTAATATTTTCCCAGCTTTGTAAGGCATATTTACTGAGAATGGCATTACCATGATGGCCCACATTGTATACCGCATTTTTGGCATAAGCGAAGTGCGGCCAAAGATCATGTGCCAGAAATTCTGAATGTGAGGATTCTGGCCAGTTAGCGTGGTTTTTTGCATGCTTCAGATGTTCGCCCTGTATCTCTTGTAGAAATAATATATCAGCATTGGTTTCAATAAGCGCATCTCGAAGCTGATGCAATATAAAGTGGCGATTACCGGCACTAAAACCTTTGTGAATGTTATACGTTAAAATACGTAACTGATTTTCTTGCATAAATTTGTAATCATCAATAAAAAAACTTGAACTATTATAACTGAATCCCCATCTACTATTCCAAGTTATAAAAAGCCGTTGGAGGCATATTCAAAATGGGTGTTGATGCACATAAGGAAACGCTAGGTTTCCAAACAGAAGTTTCTCAATTATTGGATCTGATGATCCACTCTCTATACAGCAACAAAGAAATCTTTCTCCGTGAATTGATTTCTAATGCCGCTGATGCCGCAGATAAATTACGCTTTGAAGCCTTATCTGATGATGCTTTATATGAAAATGATGCTGAATTAAAAATTGGTGTTGCTTTTGATAAAGACGCTAAAACAATCACTATTACTGATAATGGTATTGGTATGAGCCGTGAAGAAGTGATTGATAATATTGGTACCATTGCCAATTCTGGAACTAAAAAATTCTTTGAAAAAATGACAGGCGATGAAACTAAGGATCTGCAACTTATTGGTCAGTTTGGTGTGGGTTTCTATTCGACATTTATTGTTGCTGACAAAGTAACATTAAAAACACGTCGTGCAGG
>CAYTAM010000206.1:0-3198 GCA_964435685.1 uncultured Methylophaga sp.
CAGGTTTCAGCAAGTTAGAAGAGATCTGCAATCAAAACGGTTTATTTCAAAAATAACAAAAAAATTGAAATCATTAGCCAACCCAAAGGTTAAATCAAAAACAGTAACAATCAAACGAGAACTGGCAACCGTGTCAGACAAGATAAGCAGCATAATAGACGTAATGGCTGAATCGAATAACCCAACACCATTCCTGAGAAAAGTTGAAACCCTAGAACAGCGACGAAATACCATCATGGAAAATTTGGAAAAAGCAGAACAGACCTAGATTCAGTCTGGTAGTCTGTCAGGTATCAATGAATTTGAGGTGCAACGCGCCTTGAATGCCATATTCAAACAACTAGATAAATCAGATATTGATAATTTGAAGGACTTTATAAGGAAGATTGTAGAGAAGATTGTACTTGAACCAGAAAACCAAACTCGGATGTTGATTCATTATTCAATCAACATCCGAGGGTTTTATATGGCGTCCCCAAGGGGGTTCGAACCCCTGTTACCGCCGTGAAAGGGCAGTGTCCTAGGCCTCTAGACGATGGGGACCTAAAACTGTTTGTTCCGAATTGTTGGTGGAGCTAGACGGGATCGAACCGTCGACCTCTTCACTGCCAGCGAAGCGCTCTCCCAGCTGAGCTATAGCCCCCGAAAGCAAGCGCATACTATAGGGATTAGTTGTTTTTATGTCAACAATAACTTTTAAAAAATATTAACGGCTTCGGATATCGTAGTTAGAAACTAATAGGGGAAGTTGATGTGTCATAGAGAATTAAGATATAAGATACTGATTTATAACGCTATGAGAGAAAGTTGCTATGATTAGTTGTCAGCATCATTAGGAAAAATGGTATTTTTATGCGATAAAGTGAGAGTCATTTTCTGTTCTCGGGCACGATGGCAAGGCTGAAATACTATTGTAAGGATCATTATGCGCAACAGCTATCTTTTTATAGGTGTTATTTTGTGTGGATTTAACACGCTAGTATTGGCGGAATCAAATTGGCAACAGTGTGAACTTGCTAGTAGCTCCGACTTTCTCCCATATGTAGCGGATCCAGAACAATCAGCTCTTGATGTGAAGGCCAATGATGCCCAACTTGTTGAAAATGGTATCTCAGTATTTACCGGTGATGTTGTAGTTAGTCGTGGCGGTCAAGAATTAAAAGCCGACAGAGTGAGCTACAACCAAATTTCTGGCGATATTACGGCACAAGGTGACATTCAAATCCGTGATAGTGAAATTATTATTAATGCGCAACAAGCAGAATGGATCTTGTCAAATGATGAAGGTAGGTTGATTGATGCCTATTATCGCTTGCGTCAAAACCATGCTAGAGGGCGTGCTGACACGGTCTATCGTCAAGGTACTGTAAAAACGCTATTGAAAAATGCAAGCTATACGACCTGCGAGCCCGATGATAATGCTTGGTTACTAGAGTCATCAAGTATTCATTTGGATCACAATAAAAATGTAGGTATGGCGCGTAATGTAAAAGTACGCTTAGCCGGTATTCCTATATTTTATACACCTTATTTAAGCTTCCCATTGAGTGATGAGAGGAAATCAGGCTTTCTAACTCCTTCTTTTGGTAGCTCTGATGAAACAGGCGTAGATATTCAAGCACCTTATTATTGGAATATTTCGCCAGAAAAAGATGCCACATTTACGCCGCGTTATATGTCTGAACGTGGACTAATGCTTAATACGGAATTTCGCTATTTGCATGCTAGACATCAGGGCAAGATTGATGCAGGGTTGTTACTTAACGATCAATTAAGAAATGACGGCGATCGGCTTAATCCAAATTATAATGATGATAGAAAACACTTTTCTTTGCGGCATACTGGGTATTTTTTATCGAATTGGAACACGGCTATTGATTATAATTATGTTTCAGACAAACGTTATTTAGAAGATTTTGGATCGAACCTTAGTCTAGCGAGCACAACACATTTAAACCGCCAATTTAGTGTTGGTTATACTGGACGTAATTGGGGTTTTACAGGTCGCTTCCAAGGCTATCAAACTCTCACAGATAATATCAAGCCGTATCAACGCCTTCCGCAATTATTACTCAAGGGTTCATTTCCAGATAAGGCGATGGGCTTAAATTATGATATAAAAGCTGAATATGTTGACTTTGAACATGATGACAATATAGCGGGTCAGCGTATTGATTTAGAGCCTGCGGTGAGTTTGCCTTGGACATCGATTGCCGCATTTGTAACACCGCGTATTGCTCTGCGATATACACGTTATAATTTAACGGATAATCTCACCACAGCAATGGATAAAACACCAACAAGAACAGCGCCTGTGATTAGCCTAGATAGCGGCTTGTTTTTTGAACGTGAAATGAGTTGGGGGCGAAATGCTTATATTCATACCCTAGAGCCACGTGCTTTTTATTTATATATTCCAGAACGGAATCAAGCAGGCCTCCCCGTGTTTGATAGCAGCTTGCGTACCTTTAATATGTGGCAGTTATTTGCTTATGATCGCTTTGCTGGCGCGGATCGTTTAGGCGATGCTAATCAATTATCCATGGCATTGACATCGCGATTCATAAATCAGCAGACAGGGCGTGAAGCCTTGCGGGTAAGCCTAGGGCAGATCCAGTATTTTCGTGACCGAGATGTCACGATTAATAATACGGGCACAGATACACGTTCGCGTTCTGATCTGGTGGCAGAGCTAACTGCATCATTAGCGAAAGAATGGACATTGCGCGGAGAAATGCAGTGGGATCCCTATGAAAACAGATCAAACATGTCGGCTGTGCGCCTGCAATACCGTGGTGATAAGGGGCGTTTATTAAACATTGCTCATCGCTATCGACGGGATAATGTAACTAATTTAGAAGGGTTGGAACAGCTAGATATTTCGGCTCGCGTACCGATTAATAAGCAGTGGAGTATCGTCGGGCGTTGGTACCGTTCATTAAAAGAAGATCAAACATTAGAAACATTAGCAGGCATCGAATATAACAGCTGTTGCTGGGCAACACGACTGCTTATACGAGACTATGTTAATAATGCCTTTGATGACGACCGCAACCTAGCAATATTCTTCCAAGTTGAATTAAAAGGTTTAGGGAATTTAGGTCAAAAAACAGATGCATTATTAGAAAGAAGTATTTTAGGCTATGGTTCAGGCTTTTAGGTAGAACCTAAATCCTGCAAGTGCTCGCACTCACCTAG
>CAYTAM010000207.1:0-3195 GCA_964435685.1 uncultured Methylophaga sp.
TAAAGGTCTCACAAGTTTTCCTTGCTTCTAGGTAAACAACCATGGTGCCTGTTGTTTGCGTTTTTTCTCGTAGTGTTCAATATCATCGGCATGCTGTAGCGTTAAATCAATATCGTCTAGTCCATTTAATAAGCAATGTTTTTTAAAGGGTTCAACATCAAAGCTTATTGGTTCTCCTGTTGGCAGGCTAATGGTCTGCTCAGCCAGATCTACGGTTAATTTAAACCCTTGCTGTTGTTCAACAGCATTAAATAGCTTGCTCACTGTTTTTTGATCCAGCTTAATAGCTAAAATGCCATTTTTGCTGGTATTACTAAAGAAAATATCTGCAAAACTGGGCGCAATGATGACTCTAATACCAAAATCATCTAAAGCCCAAACCGCATGCTCTCGACTTGAACCACAACCAAAGTTCTCGCGTGCTAGTAATATACTCGCACCTTGATATCGCTCTAAATTCAATACAAAATCTTGATTCAACGGTCTGCCTTTACAGCTTTTACCAGGCTCACCTAAATCAAGATAACGCCACTCATCAAATAAGTTTGGGCCAAAGCCACTACGCTGGATTGACTTTAAAAATTGTTTGGGAATAATCGCATCAGTATCAACATTTGCGCGATCTAAAGGTACAACTAAACCGTGTTCCACAGAAAACTGTTGCATATAATGGTA
Source organism: uncultured Methylophaga sp. (assembly GCA_964435685.1). Classification (GTDB taxonomy): domain Bacteria; phylum Pseudomonadota; class Gammaproteobacteria; order Nitrosococcales; family Methylophagaceae. The sequence continues at coordinate 676 of CAYTAM010000207.1, forward strand.
AAACGCCTACATATTGATATCATTTTAAGTAAAAAGCCGTCCACCGACAACTTTTTCCTAACTAAATAACCTGAACACTGGCTAAGGAAAACCGCTAGCACTAGTATTTTCACGGCTCTCGGCGTTAAGTTTACTTTTAATAGCTCTCGCTATTACTGCACAAATTTGCCTTGATAGCCGCAAAACTACTAGCACTGGCATAAAATTCAGTATTAATATACGGGTCACTACCTGATAATACTATAAAGGAGGGTGGTTTTATGGGATCCCTTTTGGCTTCCCTTATCCAGAGTTCAGGTTAAACAGTGAATTATAGCATCTATACCCAAATTACTTGAAGATGCAGATCATATTAATCAAAGTTCGTCACATCATTTTCATTACTGTCATCTCGACCAGTGCGAGAGATCTTGAGCTACTGTGGTATAAGAACTCTCCCTCTGGTCGAGATGACGGCATCAAGTTAAGCTGTTGTTTTACAATGAAAATATAAATATAGCTGACTTTCATGGCTAATCAGGTTAATTTTTAATCACTTCGCCTTCAACGCCATCATATAGTTTGTTCAATGCTTCTATCGACTTTGTCATCTCATCTAGCACCGATGTTTTAAGTATAATAATTTCTACCCGTCTATTTCTTGCTCGGTTTTCCGCTGTATCATTTGTAGTCAAAGGTTGCGTGTAAGCATAACCCTCTAAAATAAAACGGGTTGCAGGAATATCGCCGCCACTCAACAGCTCATGTACCACCGAGGCTGCACGCGATGTTGATAGTTCCCAGTTCGAGCGAAATCGCGGTGTATTAATGGGTATATTATCAGTATGACCAGCAACAGCAATTTGCCCATCGGTCTTAGCCAATACCTCACGAATTTTATTCACTATTGGCAGAAAATTAGTATTAAGTTTAGCATCACCTGATGAAAACGAGCCTTTTTCACGGATCCGAATAACAATTCGATTTGATTCGGTTTCAATATCGATCAAACCTTCTGCTATCTCACCTTCCAACGCCTCTTTAAACTGCTTTGCTTCTTTGGCGACTTTTTCAGCTTGTTGCTTAGCAAGATCTTCAGCATCCATTTTTATTTTAAGCGCATCTCGTGTTTCATCCATAGTATCTTGGCGTACTTCTTTTAGTGGAGTAGGACGAGGTTCTCCCGGGCTAAATTCTTGCGCAATAATACTAGTTCCCTTCGGTATTTGAACAGCTGCCACTTCCCGTTGCACACCAAAGGCATTATCTAAAGACTTAACCACCAGCTTGTATTTTAGTGCATCTATTTCTGAGAACGATAATAACAATACAAAAAAGCACATCAGCAGTGCCATTAAATCAGCAAATGTCGCCAGCCAGGCTGGCAACCCCTCGGCAGGGCAATCACAATTATGCTCTTCTACTTCTTCGCTCATGGCAGGCTCATTTTAATTGCAATGTGTATGTATTATGCCCATTACTCTGTTACAGCTTGATTGGCAGGTTCCCGCTTTGATGCAGGCAAGAAATTTCTTAACAACTCTTCCAACACCTTCGGATTTTGCCCTTCCTGAATACCTAAGATACTTTGAATAATAATATTTCTATTCATTTGCTCTTCGGCACTACGCAGTTTTAGCTTGTCTGATATAGGCAATGCAAACATATTTGCCAACATAGCGCCATAAAGTGTAGTCAGTAGTGCTATCGCCATCGCCGGGCCAATTGATTTAGGATCTGACATATTAGACAGCATTTGTACCAAACCCACCAAGGTGCCAATCATCCCCATTGCAGGTCCCGCATCACCCGCTGCCTTGAATAAGCTTTGACCAATTTTATGGCGAGCCACTGTTTCATTCATTTCCGTAGCTAATGCTTTTTTTACTATTACAGGCTCATGGCCGTCAACTAACATACGGATACCCATTGCCAATACGGGATTATTGATTTCTTGCCCTTCAAGCGCAAGTAGCCCTTCTTTTCTAGCAATACCGGCTAACTCCACCACAACTTCAATCAACTCTTCTGCTGTTTCAGCTTTATATAAAAAAGCTTTTAAAGCCACCTTAAATGAACCTATCATTTGACTTAAGGAAAAACGCATCATCACCACAGCTAATGTGCCTCCTAGCACAATAGCCAGAGAGGGTACACTGACAAATACGAGAGCTCCTGATCCGGTAGCAATGGTGCCAATGATAAGTGCCCACGCAATTAGCAACCCTATTAACGTAGCTAAATCCACTAAATTATCTCCTCAAGATACATCTTTCACTGCCACACCGATTAAACAAACCCTGTCATTTTACTCAAACATAATTTAAAAATATGTACATGGTTCTCATTCATTGATTTTTTGTCGTTTTTTCTTTCTGTAGCTTATCCAAGCGGGCAATACCAACACTATGCTTATACCCGTGATCATTCAATCTGTAAAATTCAGACCAAAAGCTAGAAAACCAGTCCTTCGTTCCAATGTTTGCTAAGGGCTAGCCATTACCTGCACATTGCGCCTTGTTCTGCTTTCCTATTTTTGCC
>CAYTAM010000208.1:0-3191 GCA_964435685.1 uncultured Methylophaga sp.
AATTTAATTGATAGTAAATTTCATCAATGTCCATAGATCCTCGATAGAAGATCTCGAGGATGACGATGATTAGTTATGGTCTTTTAGTGGCTCAGGCTTTATCATTTCATTTGAAATTATAAAAATCAAGGAAAATAAATGAAAGCCGAACAAAAAATAATGGCTGATGGTGCCAGTTTAATCGAGGTCGCAACAGAACAATTTGTAAGCGTTGCACGTGCCGCAATCGCTAAACGTGGTGTATTTCATGTAGCACTTGCGGGTGGCTCTACGCCCAAAGGTTTATATCAAAAACTAGCTACATCGCCTTATCTTGAACAAATTGATTGGTCGCGGGTACATCTGTTTTTTGGTGATGAACGTTGTGTATTACCAACACATGATGATAGTAATTTCAAAATGGCACGTAAAGCGATGATTGATCATTTGCCGATCCCGCAACAAAATGTACATCGTATGCCCACAGAATTGGATGATGCCGCTGATGTGGCGACACATTATGCAACAACCATGGCGGATACATTACAAGGTGAGCCTTTAGATTTAGTCTTGCTAGGTTTAGGGTCTGACGGGCATATTGCCTCATTGTTCCCTGGCACACCAGCGTTGGATGTGACAGATACATTAACAACCAGCCTCTATGTTGAAAAATTTGATTCATGGCGTGTAACAATGACCTACCCGACGATTAATTCAGCGCGACAAGTCATCGTCTTTATCGGCGGCGAAGCCAAAGCGGATATTGTCAGAGACATTACTACAGATGCAGTAGCAGGCTTGCCGGTGCAACGCTTAGCACCACAAGGTGAATATTACTGGTTTATGGATAAAGCTGCTGCGGGTCAATGAAGCATTTTCTAGCTGCTGATTTAGGCGGCACCAAAATCTTATTTCAGCTAACGACAGAGCAGGGTAATGTCGTGCTAGAAAAAGAAGTTATCAGTGAAAAATTTAATGATTTTGAAGGGGCTTTGGCAGCGTTTTTAGCTGAGGATAAAATAACAAAGCTGAGCATTACTAGTGCCTGCTTTGCCGTAGCAGGGCCGGTATCGGGGAGTGATGCCAGCATTACTAATTTACCGTGGCAGATTAATGCCGATCAATTAGCGCGGCAGTTTGCTATTAAACATGTTCATTTATGCAATGATTTTGAGGCGGTAGCTCATGGTATTTCATCTCTTGCCGATGATGAAATTATCACCTTGCAACAAGGCGAGCCAAATGAGCAGTCACCTAGAGCAGTAATTGGCGCAGGAACGGGGCTAGGCCAAGCTATCATGTTTCCAGAAAACAAAAGCTGGCGCGTATTAGCAACAGAAGGAGGCCACACTGATTTTGCACCTACCGATGATCTACAAATTGCATTGTTAGAACATGTTGCAGAATATTTTGTTCATGTATCGTATGAGCGAATCGTGTCAGGTAGTGGCTTAGTCACTATTTATGAATTCTTGCTGATCTATCAAGATCTTGTTGATAACACGCAATTACGGCAAGCAATGAACAGTGGTGATGCTGCCGCGGTAATTAGTCAATTTGCACTTAATAAACAAGATGAAATTGCAGAACAAGCATTAGATTTATTTATTAAAATATACGGTGCACAAGCAGGCAATTTAGCACTAAACGTATTGCCAATGGCGGGTTTATATATTGCTGGCGGCATTGCTACTAAAAATGTACAACGCTTTATTGATGGGCCTTTTTTAGCCGCATTCTTAGCAAAAGGCAAGGTGAGCAAGCTGATGCACAAAATCCCTGTTCGATTGATATTACAAGCAAAAGTAGGTTTATTAGGTGCAGATCTCTTAGCTCGTCAATACCCTGTATAATGTTGATATGACAATTGAAAAAACAAATAACAATATTGCTATCAATGTAACAACAAATTACCTAGCTAATAAATCTGAACCTGAAAAAGAACGCTATGTCTTTTCTTACACCATCACCATAAAAAATGCGGGCAATAACTCGGCGAGACTGCTGTCACGTTATTGGAAAATAACCGGTGGCAATGGCACCGAACAAGAGGTAGAAGGTGATGGTGTAGTAGGGCAACATCCTCACCTAGCACCAGCACAAGAATTCACTTATACCAGCGCCGCAATGTTAGACACACCTGTTGGTATGATGCAAGGTCATTATATAATGATGGCCGATGGCGGCGAACGCTTTGAAGTTGATATTCCCGCTTTTACTTTAGCAGTGCCGCAAACATTACATTGAAATATGCCGCTCATTTTTTCCGTGCTAATGTGATCCCATCCGCTATTTTCAACATACTTATATCAACACGATCATCATTTTTAATTTTCGTATTGAAATCTCGCATGGCTTGAATGCTACTTTCAGGGATCATATCTCGCAGTTTGCTATCTAGTAATTCAGAATCAATGACTGTTCCAAAAAGGAGCACATTATCAATTGCTATCAACCCACCTGTTCTCAGTAGTTTAAGTGATAGCTCATAATAATTATCATAATTGTTTTTATCTGCATCGATAAACACAAAATCATAGGACTCGCTTTGCCCATCTTCTATTAATTGTTCTAAGGTTTCAGATGCCGGCGCTACTCTAAGGTCAATTTTTGTATCAACCCCCGCTTCTTGCCAATACCGCTGTGCAATATCTGTCCATTCTTTATTAACATCACATGCGACGGTATAACTATCATCTGGCATAGCTTGGGAGACACATAATGCGCTATACCCAGTGTACACACCTATTTCGATAGTTCTTTTTGCCCCTATGAGTTTAACCAAAAGCGCCAATAACTGCCCTTGTTCAGGTGGGATCTGCATTATGGATAATGGATCCTTCTCAGTTTCCATCCTTAAACGACTGAGCACATCAGACTCTCTTAACGAATTATCAAGCAGATAATCATGCAGGTTTGCTACTAAATCTAATTTACCTTTTTTCACTTATACTCTCCAAAATTTGTATTTGACTGGGGGGGGGTGAAGTTTAATGCTATGTTTAAGTGACACTCATTGTACTGTTTTTCCCGCTTTGGAAAATCTATGTTTTTATATCACTTGGTTTGATATTTTTTATAGTGCTAATGTTTGAGTTAACCGACCTTTTTATACAGAGCATAGCGGAGTGACGGAGGAGCGAAAATTCACACATTGAATGATCACGGGTATATACCCGTAATCATTCAATCTGTAAATTCCAGACCAAAAG
>CAYTAM010000209.1:0-3156 GCA_964435685.1 uncultured Methylophaga sp.
ATTGATGCGCTGGCTACTATAAAACACAATATCAAAGGTGCTGTTTCTAGCTCAATCGTTTCAACAAAACGTCTTGAAGCACACGACATTCAGGTATTTGATCTTAATGAGGTGAACGGTGTTGCTGTTTATGTTGATGGCGCTGATGAATCTAATCATTTGTTACAGCTAATCAAAGGCGGCGGCGGTGCATTAACCCGCGAAAAAATCATTGCCGCAGCCAGTGAAAAATTTGTCTGTATTGCTGATGAAAGTAAATTAGTGGATGTATTAGGTCAGTTTCCATTACCTGTTGAAGTTGTACCGATGTCACGCAGTTATGTAGCGCGTGAAATCGTTAAAATGGGGGGGCAACCTGTTTACCGCCAAGGCTTTATCACCGATAACAGCAATGTCATTATTGATGTACATGGTTGGACTATTATGGAAGCCATTACCTTAGAAAAAGAACTCAATGCCCTTGTCGGTGTCGTAACTAATGGTTTATTTGCTGCGCGCCCTGCTGACGTTTTATTGCTGGGTAGTGAAAGCGGCACCAAGACTGTTTACGCAAAGTAATTTTTTAATAATCTATCATTGATAGATATTCCATATAAGTCATAATTTATGTTTAAACCCCTCAGTATTGCTATCGGATTAAGGTATACGCGTGCCAAGCGACGCAATCACTTTATCTCGTTTATATCGTTAACATCGGTGATCGGCGTTGCGCTGGGCGTAATGGCATTGATCATCGTATTATCGGTAATGAATGGCTTTGAAAAAGAATTGCGCGAGCGTATTTTAGGCATGACATCCCATGCTTTTATTACTGGTGCTGATGGCACACTAGAAGACTGGCAATCACTGCAATCACAAATTGAAGACTCCCCTCATTTGATAGGCTCTGCCCCTTTTGTGGAAGGACAAGCCATGCTCAGTCAGGGTAGTCGCGTGCGAGGCTTACTAATTAGAGGCGTTGATCCACAACTAGAAGGACGCGTTTCCACTATCGGCGATAAAATAATCCCCGGACAAGGGCGTTTTGATGCACTGCAACCGGGTAGTTTCGGTATTATTTTAGGTAAAGAATTAGCCATCGCCATGAGGGTATCTACCGGCGATAAAGTCACCTTAATTACACCGCATGTTAGCCCAACACCTGCCGGTGTCATTCCGCGCTTAAAGCGGCTGAATGTGGTCGGTGTATTTGAAATAGGCATGTCTGAATATGATAGTGCCTTAGCGATTATGAATATTGAAGATGCCGCTAAACTGTTTCGCATTGCTGATAAAGTCACGGGGCTACGTTTAAAGTTAGATGATGTGTTTAAAGCCCGAGAAATTTCACGTGCCATACTCTACACCTTGCCTGCCAGTTATCGATCTGCTGATTGGACTACTCAACATGCCAATTTTTTTAGAGCCTTAAGAACTGAAAAAATAGTAATGTTTGTGATTTTATTACTGATTGTTGCGGTAGCGGCATTTAATATTGTTTCTACGCTTATTATGATGGTGACAGATAAACAATCTGATATTGCTATCTTACGCACATTAGGCATGAAGCCGCGCGATATTATGACCATTTTTATGGTGCAAGGCACTTTGATCGGGGTATTTGGGACTTTAATTGGGATCCTTTTCGGAGTAACAATAGCAATAAATATACCGACACTTGTCACTGGCTTAGAAAATCTATTGGGTTATCAATTTCTGCCACCACAAGTATATTACATAAGTGAATTGCCCTCCGATCTACGAAAGAACGACGTAATAATCATTGGCACCGTCTCGTTGGTATTATCAATTTTATCAACTATTTACCCATCATGGCGCGCTTCTAAAATTCGTCCTGCCGAGGCATTACGCTATGACTAAACAAATCGTATTGCAATGCAGTCATCTTGCCAAAAGCTTTGATGATGGTGAGTTAGATATCCAAGTATTGGTCGATGTAAATTTGATTGTGAATAAAGGCGATCGCCTCGCTATTGTCGGTAGCTCAGGATCGGGCAAAAGTACTCTGCTGCATTTGCTAGGCGGATTAGATGAGCCTAGCAGCGGTAACGTCGAAATTCACGGTCAAGATATCAATACATTATCGGTTAACACACTAAGTAAACTGCGTAACCGGAGTCTAGGGTTTGTCTATCAATTTCATCATTTATTACCCGAGTTTTCCGCCGTAGAAAATGTCGCTATCCCACTTATTATAGGTGGCATGCTACCCAAACAAGCCGAACAACAAGCAGAAGCACTGTTAAAAAAGGTCGGTCTAGGTCATAGATTAATTCATAAACCCAGTGAATTATCAGGAGGAGAACGCCAGCGCGCCGCATTAGCCCGTGCATTGATCACCAAACCGGATTGTTTATTAGCCGATGAGCCAACAGGCAATCTTGATCACCGTACTGCCAGTGCAATTTTTGAATTAATCCTTGAGTTAAATGAATCATTGGGCACAGCATTAGTTATTGTTACCCATGATGTAAACTTAGCCGCTCAAATGGACACAGCATTCACACTTATTGATGGTAAATTAACCGCACAATAATGCAACAGCTATTAGAAACCTTTTATCGAAAACCTATACATTGTATGTACTCATCAAGGAAAGGAATATAATTTAATGATAACTGCAACAACAATTTCTACCGTCAGTGTTAGGGCAGCGCTATTCGCCTTATTGTGGTGGATAATTACGGAAGCTACCATAGCTTCATGGTATATAGGTATTCCAGTTGTTATCTTTGCAACATGGGTCAGCCTAGCATTATTACCTGGCTTTTCCTTGTCACTGTCTGGAATATTACGTTTTATACCTTTTTTCCTCTGGCACTCGCTACGTGGTGGTGTGGATGTCGCATGGCGCGCAGTGCATCCGCAGCTACTTATTTCACCCGATATAGTTGATTATCATTGGCGTTTACCCATCGGATTACCACGGGTATTTATGGTAAATACCGTTAGCCTGCTACCAGGCACCTTGAGTGCTGAAATGGATGATAACTGTCTTCATCTACATGTTCTTGATAAGACCAGTGATTTTTCCAAGGATCTGGCTATAATTGAACAGCGTGTGGCCGATCTGTTTGCGCTGGATTTGGCTGATTGTTAAGCTATACCCGTAATCATTCAATCTGTAAATTTTAGACCAAAAGATAGAAAGCCAGT
>CAYTAM010000210.1:0-3087 GCA_964435685.1 uncultured Methylophaga sp.
CTCCGGCTAAAAGCTTACCGGAGTGACGGAAGAGCGAGAATTTACAGATTGAATGATTATGGGTATATACCCTAGATATTTTTTATTAAAGAGGGCGTTAAGATGGATGTAATGGATAGAATTAAAGATGCTGTTGAATCAAATGATGTGATTTTATTTATGAAAGGTACGCCTGAATTCCCGCAGTGCGGATTTTCTAGCCGTACTTCACAAGCATTAGCTACATGTGGTGCAGAATTTGCTTATATTAATGTGTTGGCAGAGCCTGAAGTTCGTGAAAACTTACACCGTTATGCTGACTGGCCAACATTTCCACAGCTATATATTAAAGGTGAGTTAGTGGGGGGATGTGATATCGTGATGGAAATGTATGAAAATGGTGACTTACAAACTATGGTAGACCAAACAAAATAATGAGCGACGAACATGAAGGGCATGGCGATAATCAGTTAGCGATTGCACCGTCTAAGCCAGAATTGAAGCAACCGCCTAAATACCGAGTATTTATGCTTAATGACGACTATACGCCAATGGATTTTGTTATCGAAGTATTGCAAGATTTATTTAATATGGGGCACGATAGTGCACAACGCACCATGATGCAAGTACATATTGAAGGTAAAGCGCCATGTGGTCTATTTACCTTTGAAATTGCGGAAGCCAAAGTTGAGCAAACCAATAGTTATTCGCAACAACATGGTCACCCATTACAGTGTACGATGGAACAAGAATAACGGATGGAGGACGCTAAACAATGTTAAGTAAAGAGCTTGAACAATCCCTAAGCCAAGCATTTAGTTATGCACGCAAGCGCTCACATGAGTTTTTGACCGTCGAGCATTTGTTGCTGGCGTTATTAGAAAATGGTCAAGCGTTAGCTGTGTTAAAAAGTTGTAGCGTTGATGCTGCAACATTAAGGCAAGATTTAGCCGATTTTTTAGCTGATAATGTACCGACATTGGCAGAAGAAAATGAGCGTGAAACACAACCCAGCTTAGCTTTCCAACGTGTTTTACAGCGTGCTGTTATGCATGTGCAATCATCAGGTGGTAATGAAGTTACAGGCGCTAATGTTTTAGTTTCTATTTTTTCGGAACAACAATCACAAGCTGTTTATTTGTTACAAAAACGAGACATAACACGGCTCGATATTGTTAATGCGATCACCCACAATGCAGACCAAACTATTGAGTCTAGTATTGAGAATATGGAAATAGACAGTACTAAAGCTGATGAAGTGGCAAAAACCCCATTGGCATTATATGCAACAAATTTAAATGTACTCGCAGAAGAGAATAAGATTGATCCGCTGATCGGTCGTAAACCTGAAATTGAGCGAACCTTACAGATCTTATGTCGCCGCCGCAAGAATAACCCGCTATTTGTGGGTGAAGCAGGTGTGGGTAAAACAGCATTGGCAGAAGGCTTAGCTAGGCGGATTGTATTAGGTGAAATACCAGAAGTTTTACAGAATTCTACTATTTACTCACTTGATATGGGTGCGCTGATTGCAGGTACAAAATACCGTGGCGATTTTGAGAAACGCTTAAAAGCATTGCTACGAGAAATTCAACAGCAAGATGATGCTATTTTATTTATTGATGAAATTCATACCTTAATTGGTGCGGGTTCTGCAGGAAACAGTGCAATGGATGCTGCTAATTTACTTAAACCACTGCTGGCAAAAGGCGACTTGAAATGTATTGGCTCAACCACCTTTCAAGAATACCGTGGTATTTTTGAGCATGACCGTGCGTTAGCACGTCGTTTCCAGAAAATTGATATACCAGAACCTTCTGTTGAAGAAACGATCCAAATATTAAAAGGCTTAAAAGAGAACTTAGAAGCACACCATGAAGTTCGATATAGTGCAACAGCAATAGTGCAAGCTGCGGAGCTAGCAGCACGTTATATCACCGATAAGTTCTTGCCTGATAAGGCGATTGATGTGTTAGATGAAGTGGGTGCTGCGCAGCGAATTCTGCCTAAATCAAAGCGTAAAAAAATGATTGGTGTTACCGATGTGCAAAATATTGTCGCTAAGATCGCCCGTATTCCGGCAAAAACAGTCAATAAAACGGATAAAGATAATTTACGTAATCTTGATCAAAATCTTAAACACGTTATTTTTGGTCAGGATGAAGCGATTGAGACTTTATCATCTGCCATTAAAATGGCACGTTCAGGTTTAGGGGATCCTGAACGCCCAACAGGGACATTTCTGTTTACAGGACCAACAGGGGTGGGTAAAACAGAAGTCACCCGCCAACTGGCTCATAACTTGGGTGTAGAGCTCATTCGTTTTGATATGTCTGAATACATGGAAAGCCATACTGTTTCTAGATTAATTGGTGCGCCTCCTGGTTATGTGGGCTACGATCAAGGCGGGTTGTTGACTGAGGCGGTGACCAAGCAGCCCCATGCCGTATTATTACTTGATGAGATAGAAAAAGCACACCCTGACGTGTTCAATATTTTATTACAAGTGATGGATCACGGTACATTAACCGATAATAACGGTCGTAAAGCTGATTTTCGCCATATTGTACTGGTTATGACCAGTAATGCCGGTGCGCAGGAAATGGGGCGGGCATCGATGGGCTTCAACCACCAAGATCACCAGTCTGATGGTATGGAGGCGGTTAAGCGCATCTTTAGCCCTGAGTTTCGTAATCGTTTGGATGGTATTATTCAATTTAACGCCTTGCCAAATGAAGCGATCTTACGTGTTGCTGATAAAGCAGTACTTGAATTAGAGATGTTATTGCAAGATAAAAATGTGACACTGGAACTTGATGACGATGTTCGCCAATGGCTAGCAGATAACGGCTACGATATTAAAATGGGTGCCAGACCGATGGCAAGATTGGTACAAGATAAAATTAAACGCCCACTAGCCGATGAATTGTTATTTGGGAAATTGAGTGAAGGGGGGCATGTCAGAGTCATGCTACGTGACGGTGAATTAGTGCTTGACTTTGCAGGTGAAACAGAAGTAGCTTAATCAGAGCTTCCTTAACTAAAAATAGTGTTCTAGGAGCTTGTCCGAGAATAGAGGATCTACTGCGGAAAAGCTGAATTTGACCA